>CAMYJL010000033.1:7390-25770 GCA_947258645.1 uncultured Nitrospinota bacterium | reverse complement strand
GCTTCAGCGCGGAAAGCATGCCGAGAGCTTCGAGGATTTGCCGGTTCGCCTCTTCCATCTGGCGGAGGCGGGCTTCGGGCGTGGCGCTGTTTTTGTTTTTTTTCATCATGAGTCGAAATCAGCGGAGTATGCGGGCGCAGGATGACCGAATCGTCGATTCAGTCGGGAAAGCTTATCATGCCTTAGGTAATAGACGTATGGCGTATCCGGCATGTTTGTCAAGCGGGGCCGGGGGGATATCACCGTAAAATCGGAGTCACGGATCGCTTTTCAAGGCGTTATTTCCCGGTCATTTTCGATTCTCTTCGGGCCGTTACCCTCCAGGCCGAAGTCCGATCTATAATTGAGGGGAGCGAACCCGTAAAATATCGTGCAACGCAATGATATGAAATCGCGCGAAGCCACCGTTTGAATGCGTTCGGGAATCTTCGCCTGGGCTGGCGCGAATTGCCTTTCTCTATCTGGAGACGATTTATGGCCGAAGCAAAAGACACGGGCGGTTACGTTGTCGGTTCGAATCAGACTTTTCTGGACGCGCCCGAGAAGGCTTCGGGCTCGGCGGTGTATCTGGACGATCTTCAGATGGCCGGGGCGCTGGTCGGGCGTGCGCTCAGAAGCGAACACGTGCACGCCCGCATCGTTTCGGTGGACGCGAAGGAGGCCCGCAAGGTAGATGGCGTCGTCGCCATTCTCACCGGGGAAGATCTTCCGGGTCATCCCCGTGCGTCTACCCACCCGCGGGCGATGCCGATCATCGCGTGGGATCGGGTTATGTATGCGGGCGATGTCGTGGCGCTCATCGCGGCGGAGACCGCCGAGGCGGCAGAAGAGGCGGTCGGCAAGATTCGCGTGAAATATGAGCCGTTGCCGGTTGTGGTGGACCCCGAAGAGTCGATGGCCAAAGGCGCCCCGCAGCTCTGGGAGGGCGGGAACCTGCTCAACCAGGCGAAAATCCGAAAGGGGAACGCGGAAGAGGGTTTCCGGTCGGCGGACATCATCATCGAAAACGAGTACCGCACGCAGTCGGTCGATCACCTGTATCTCGAAGTGGAGTCGGGGTTCGCGGCGCCGCTTCCGGACGGCGGTTTTCAGATCTGGAACCCCACGCAGCAGCCCTTCCCCGTGCGGCAGAACGTCGCGCGCGTTCTGGGCCTGAAGAGCGATTCCGCCATCCGATTCATCCAGACCCTGCCCGGCGGCGGGTTCGGCGGGAAGAACGAGGCCAGCATCGAGATCAGCGTCCGGGCGGCCCTGCTGGCCCACGCGGCGCAAAGGCCGGTCAAGCTGGTCTATTCCCGTGAGGAGAGCCTGATTTCCTCATCCAAGCGCCACGGGACGATCATCCGGAGCCGCACGGGTGCCACGAAGGACGGCCGACTCGTAGCGGCGGAAGTCGAAATCTATCTGGATAAGGGCGCCTATTCGGCCAGCGGGGGCGATACGCCGCCGGCCTTCAAGCGGGCCACCTATCACGCGGTCGGCCCCTACGACGTGCCCAACGTTCATGTCGATGTCTACTGCGTTCACACAAACCATCCCTATGGGGGGCAGATGCGCGGCCCCGGCGTTCCTCAGGTCCACTTCGCCTGCGAGCAGCAGATGGACCAGATCGCGGAGGCCCTCGAGATGGACCCCATCGAGCTGCGCCGCATCAACGGGCTGAAGGTCGGCTCGCGGACCTCCGCGAATCAGTATCTTCCCGAGAGCGTCGGGTTGCTCAAGACCCTGGGGAAAGTGGAGGAGGCATCGGGCTGGCTGAAGCGGAACGGCTCGTCCCGCCGGGAGGCGGACGGCCGCCTGAGAGGGTTCGGCGTGGCCAGCTGCATGTACGGAACAGGGAACGCCTACTCGCCTGCCGAGGCGCATGTTCACCTCACGCGCTCGGGCAAAATTCGGCTGGCGGCGGGTGTCGTGGATTTCGGTCAGGGGAGCAAGACCGTCCTGAGCCAGATCGCAGCGGAGGCCATGAGCGTTCCCTTTGGAGAATTCGAGGTGGGCGTGGTGGACAGCCAGATCGACCCGTTCGGGGGGACCAGCTCCAGCTCCCGCGTCACCATGCAGGGGGGGAAGGCGGTTTATCTGGCGGCCATCAAGGCCCGCGAGGAGCTGCTCCGGCTGGGAGGGCATCTGCTGGAGGTGGACCCTGAGGATCTGGATATATCGAATGGCGTTGTCCAGTCGAAATCCCATCCCGAGACGAAGATCACACTCTCCGAAATCGCCGGGAAATTTGTCGCGGACGAGATGAAGCAAATCGGCGCGGCCGATCACATTCCGCCCCCCGCCGTCATGGACAAGGAAACCGGCCTCGGCGAGCCGTATGAAGTTTACGGATTCGGGACCCAGGCCGCGGAAGTCCTTGTCGATCCGGACACCGGCGAGATCGAGGTGGTCGGGGTGTGGGCCTCGCACGATGTCGGCAAGGCCATCAGCCCGATGGGGGTTCATCAGCAGATCGACGGCGGCGTCTACATGGGTCTCGGCTTTTGTCTGATGGAAGAGATCGTCCAGCAGGAAGGCCGGATGCACAATCCGGACATGCACGGCTATCTGATCCCCACGGTGGAGGATATTCCCGACCGCCTGGAGACCAGCATCGTCGAGGAGCACTACTCGAACGGCCCCTACGGAGCGAAGGGGGTCGGCGAGCAGGTCACCTGCCCGACGGCCGCGGCGATCGCCAACGCGGTGTACGACGCGACGGGCGTGCGCTTCCAGCGCCTGCCGCTCAGCCCCGACCGGGTGGCGATGGCGATTGCGGGGAAGAAAAACTAGGAAAACGGAGAGGAGTGCGCCGGCTCAGCCGATTCCGAGGTGGGTCTGCTTGATTTCCTCGTTCGCCCAGAGTTCCTGGGGAGAAGCGTCGTAGACGACCGTCCCCTTGCCGATGACGGTGACGCGATCGACCGTTTTGATGGCGAACGGGGTGTTCTGCTCGACGAGGAGGATGGAGAGCCCTTCGTCCTTGAGGGAGCGGATGGCCTCCCCCAGGTTCTGAATGATGAGCGGGGCGAGGCCCTCCGAGGGCTCGTCGAGAATCAGGCATTCGGGGTTGGTCATCAGCGCCCGGCCGATGGCCAGCATTTGCTGCTCCCCGCCGGAGAGCGAGCCCGCCCGCTGATCCCGGCGTTCGCCCAGCCTCGGAAACAGCTCATAGACCGCATCGACGTTCCACCGGCTGCTCGTATGGGTCTGCTCGGCGACGATGAGATTCTCGCGGACGCTCAGGGTGGGGAACACCCGCCGGCCCTGGGGACAGAGACCGATTCCCAGGGAGGAAATCTCATAGCTCGTCATCTGGGTGATGTCATTTCCCTGGAACGTGATATGGCCCCTTCGCGGCGGCACGAAGCCCATGATGGAGTTGATCATGGTGGTTTTGCCCATGCCGTTGCGCCCGAGGACGCCGAGCGCCTCGCCTTTTTCGATCTCCAGGCTCAGGCCCTGAAGGACGTAAGAGTCCCCATAATAGGTATGAATGTCCTGAACGGAGAGTAGCGCTGACATGGTTTATCCCTGCCCCAGGTAAATTTCTTTTACTTGCTCGTTGACCCGGATTTCTTCCGCGGGTCCTTCTACCAGAACTTTACCGTAATGAAGAACGGAAATATGAGACGCCACCTCGAAAATGACGTCCAGATCGTGCTCGATGATCAGGATCGCGATTTTGGGGTCGAGCGACTTGAGAAATTCGGCCATTTCATGCGATTCGCCCGTAGCCAGCCCGGCGGAAGGCTCGTCGAGCAGGAGCACCTTCGGGTCGCTGGCCAGCGCGAGGACGATTTCGAGCTGGCGCTGTTCGCCGTGGGAGAGATTCCGGACCTCGGTATCGCGCATCTCCCAGAAACCGGCCTGCTTCAGGAGCATCTCGGTCTTCTCAAACACTTCCGGGTAGCTCGAAAGGGGCTTGAACATCACCATCTTCATCTTGCGGAGACCCTGAACGGCGAGAATGACATTGTCCATCACGCTCAGCTTGGGAAACAGGCTGGTGATCTGGAACGTGCGCGCCATGCCGAGGGCGACCCTATTATGAGTCGTCCAGCCCGTCACGTCCTGCCCGAACATGCGGACTTGTCCCGAGGTGACCGGGAGGACGCCGGTGATGAGATGAAAGAGCGTCGTTTTCCCCGCGCCGTTCGGCCCGAGGATTCCCCTCCTGTCGCCGGAGTCCAGGCGCAGCGCGACATCTTCCACCGCCGTCAGGCCGCCGAACTGTTTTGTTACGCCGCTCAGTTCCAGCCACGCTTCTGATTCAGCCAAAACGCTACCGCTCCTCTCCCCGAAGGGAAATACAGCCGCCGCCCGGAGGAGTCGGCCCCTCCGGGCGGCGGATAATCGAACAATCTACTGGCAGTATTTGCAGCCCGGGAATTTCTTGCTGTAGACGGGCTGCTTCAGGAATTCCTCCGGCGACCATTTGTAGAACTGGCTGACCGCCGGGTAGGTCTTGATGACCATGTTCCAGAGCGAGTCCGGCTTCACGCCGAGACCGAGCCGATCGCCCGAGACGCGCTGGACCTTCCGGATGTAGCTGTTCTGGACGACGTTGCCGTAGGCGTCGATGTAGAGCGGGCCGCGCACGGCGTCAATCCGGATGGATCGCAGGGCTTTGAGGAACTTCAGGGGGTTGCTCGTGTCCCACCCGATTTTCTTGTAGGCCAGGTGAATCCACTGGGCCGCCGTGTAGTCGGTCTCCGAGTAATAGGAGGCCATCTTCCCGTATCGTTTATTGTACTCCTTGACGAACGCCTTGTTCTTCGGGGTGTCGAGAGCGGCGCTGTACTGGGCCGCCGTCACGTAGCCGAGCGCCTCGTCGCCCATCGCGGGGAGGATGAACTCATCCGCGCTGGTCACGCCGCCGAGCATCGGGTTCTTGAATCCTGCCGCCCGGAACTGCTTCGGGAAGGCCAGAGACATCGGGCCCACCATCAGGGTCATGACGGCGTCGGCGTCCTTGGGAATCTGCGGAAGATAGGGGCCGAAGTCCTTTGTCCCGAGCTTGGGCCAGATCTTCTTGATGATCTTTCCGCCGCGCGCCTCGAACTGCCGCTGGAAGCCGCCGATAGTCTCGTAGCCGAAAGCGTAGTCGGCGCCGATGGTCACGATTTTTCGGTAGCCCTGATCGTAGGCATAGTCGGCGAGCGGATGGCTGTTCTGGCTGCTCGTGAAGCCGACCCGGACGAAGTATTTGGGAATCTTACGCTGCGTCAGGTCATCTGCGGCGGGAACCGGTGAGATGTAGGGCACCTTGTTGCGGTCGGCCACGGGGGCGAGGGCGTATCCCGTGCTCGCCAGAAGGCCGCCGATGAACATGTGCACCTTGTCCCGCCGGATGAGCTTGATCGCCTTGCGCACGTTGACGGCGGGCTTTCCGGTGGAGTCCTCCAGGATGAACTTCACCTTGAGAGGACCCATCTTGTAGTTGTTTTGTTCCAGGTACATTTTGAAGCCGTTGCTCATGTCCTTTCCGATCTGGGCGAAGATGCCCGTCATCGGCGCGATGAACCCGATGCGGACTTCTTTCGCGGCCTGGGCGGTCCCCGCCGAGATCGCGAAAGCCAGACCGGCTGCTGCTAAGAATGCAAACCATCTATTTTTCATCATGTTCCTCCCCTTGAACTCCCTTGCAGGATGGAAATCCGCGGCCCAATCAATCCTGAGAGTTGCTCGCCGCGGCGGTTGAACTTCGAAGTTTGCTTGCGAATCCCAGAATGCCGTCCACGCCGTACAGGCGGCTTAGCATAATAGTCATAATATATATCGCCCCAAGGATGAGCGGCCATCTCTCCACATAAATGCTGATGAATTGCTGAAGCGTCCGGATGATGGCAGAGCCGATCACCGGCCCGATGAGGGTGGCCGGCCCGCCCAGCGCCACCATGAACAACGCCTCGGCGGATGTGATGAGCTCCACGTCCGGCGGGCTGACGAACAGGTTGAAGAGGGTCCACATTACCCCGGCGACGCCGCCGAAGGTTCCGGCGATGATGAACGCCAGGTATTTGTGGAGCCAGACATTGTAGCCGAGCATCTCCATGCGCTCTTCCCGCTCCCGGATGCCGACGAGGGTTCGCCCGAAGGGGCTCTGGACGACGACATAAAGGATCCCGAGACAAATCAGGAACACCGCGAGCGCAAAATAGAAAAAGGTGATGTCGTTATCAAGGGAGATGCCGAGCAACGAAGGGCGTCCGGGGACGTTGATGCCGTTGTCTCCTTCCGTCACGGCGCTCCAGCGGTAGGCCAGCCCCCAGATGACCATCGCAAGCGAGAGCGTGATCATCAGGAAATAGACGCCTGTCGCCCGGATGGCCAGAAAACCGAAAAACGCCGAAAATGCGATGGCCACGATGATGCCGAAGATGAATAAATAGAAAATTCCGAGGCCGCTGGAGGACGCCCAGGTGTAGATGCCGTAGGTCCACGTCCAGTCGGCCTTGGTCATGACGATGGCTGAGGCGTAGGACGCAACGCCGAAATAAGCGCCGTGCCCGAGCGAGGCGAGGCCGGTAAAGCCGAGGAGGATGTCCAGGCTCATCGCCAGGATGCCGAAAATCAGGATTTCGGTCACCAGCGCCTGCATGAACGAGTCCAGAAACGGCGTGACAATTCCCAGCGCGACGAAAACGCCCAGAACGATCAATATCCGCCTGCGCTGATTGTTGTTTCCCATCGGTGCTTAACCCTTTCCGAAGAGGCCGGTCGGCTTCACCGCGAGGATGATGGCCATGGGCGCGACGAGCGCGAAGTAGGAGAGTTCCGGGAAAAGGGCCGTTCCAAAGTTTTCCATGAATCCGACCACGATGCTCCCCACCACGGCGCCCGCAAAGCTGCCCAGCCCCCCGATGAAGACCACGGCGAACGCATAGGGCAGGATCTCGAAATCGACACCTGGATATACGCCGAAAAACGCCCCCCCGACGACCCCGCCGATGGCGGCGAGCAGGGCGCCGATGGCGAAGATGCTCATCGAGACGATGTTGGTGTTGATGCCGACGCCCCGGGCCATTTCCGGGTCGTCCACCGTGGCGCGCATGATGGCGCCGAGGCGGGTCCGCTCGATGCCGAAGAAGAGCACGATGGCCACGACGACGGCGACGATGATCATGAACGCGCGGTACTGCGGGAAGGAAATCCCTCCGATCACGGTGCTGGCGTTGAGCGGCCAGGGCTTTTCAAAGATGAAGTTATCGCCGCCCCAGGTGTAAAGGGAGCCGTCCTGGAGGATAAAGGCGAAGCCGATGGTGACGAGCACCTGGGCGAGTGTGTCCTGCCCGAACCTGCGGAGAAAGAACCGTTCGATGAACATTCCGCCGAGGGCAACCATGACGACGGCGGCCGCGATCGCCGCCGAGAGCATGAAGAAGTTGATCTTCTGGACGCTTTTAACCGCAATGGTCGGGAAGAGGTATTCGTACAGCCGGACCCCGAATAGAAGGGTGGAGAGGATTTCCAGCACGACATAGGCGAGGAGCAGGCTGATGCACGCGCGGGCCTCCGTCGATATCCGCGAGAGGCCCGTCCAGGCGAAGTAGACGATCCCCCAGGCGATGAGTTGCATGAGGCGCGGCATGATGGAGGTAGTGCCGTCGATGATGTTGTAGAATTCCAGCGCGATATATCCGGCGAAGAGGAAGATCGCGGCATGGGCCAGGTTTACGATGCGCATGACGCCGAAAATGAGGGAAAGGCCGCTCGCCAGCAAAAATAAAAGGGCCGCGTAGGAAAGGCTGTTGAAGGAAAGCTCGATTACGTTCGATAACGACAGTGATATCATTTCACTCGCACCCTACCCGCAGATCGGAAGAAGATCGACCACCGATGTGCTAGGATAGAAACGTCTCAAGAAAAGATGTATGCCCTTCAAAATAGATAAATTCGGGCCCCAAAGATCAATTCTAACTGGAGAGCGCTATTTGCTCATTTTCCGCCTTCCGGGTCAAGCGGAAGAGGCTCCTTCCCCGGATAGGCGGATACGTGGCCGGTGAAGCTGGATCATATCCTCCTGTTGTTTCCGGGAGATTTCGAATTCGGTGGTTTTGGCAGAATGAAGAGCAGATTCGGGGCGGAATTTCCGGGCCGGATATTTTTTGTTCCGAAATCGTAGTGCTGAAGTGGGCATGTCCGCGTCGAGCGGACAGGGAGCGGAAATGGAGCCGATGAGCGGGGCGGAAGTTGTTTTCAGGCGCGCGCGGGTGGACGCCGACGGTCCCCTTGTGGATCTGGCCATCCGGGACGGGAAATTTTTTTCGGTCGGGCCGAATGGGGAGAAAGCCCCGGAACCGGCACCCGGGTCCGAAATGGTCGATTTGGATGGACGGGTGGTCCTCCCCGGCTTCGTCGAGAGCCACATCCATCTGGACAAGGCCTTTCTCGAGGAGCGGCGCCCGAACCTGACCGGGTCGCTCCAGGATGCCATCGCCATCACGCTCGACCTCAAAGCTTCCGTCACAAAAGAGGATATCCGGGCCCGGTCCGAGCGGGCGTTGCGCCTCCTCCTGCGGCACGGGACGACCCGTATCCGGGCGCAGGTGGAGGTCGATCCCATCGTGGGGCTGAAGGGGATGGAGGCCACCCTTGAGTTGAAGGAAGCGTGCCGGGATCAGGTCGGTATCCAGATCGTCGTGTTTCCGCAGGAAGGAATCGAGCAGCAGCCGGGAACGGAGGCGCTCATGCGCGAGGCGATGAGAATGGGCGGCGACCTGGTCGGCGGCGTTCCCTACAACGACCACGACGCGGAGCGGCATCTGGACATCGTCTTCGATATGGCGGTGGAATTCGGGTGCGGCGTGGACCTCCACCTCGATTTTTCGGACGATCCGGAGGATCGCTGCATCGAGTCCGTCGCCCGGCGGACGGTGGCGGCGGGCCTCCAGGGCCGGGTGGCCGTGGGTCATCTCACCTCGCTGGGCAGCATGGATGACGAAGTCGCCTCGCGGATTATCGGCCAAATTGTGGAGGCAGGAATCACAGTCATCCCGCTTCCGGCGACGGATTTATTTCTCAACGGACACGGGGAGCGCCCGGCCAGGCACCGCGGCCTCACGCGGGTGCGGGAGCTTCTGACTGCCGGGGTGAACGTTGCGGTGGCCTCGAATAACATCCGGAACGCCTTCACGCCCTCGGGAAACGGCGATCTTCTGGAGATAGGCCTTCTTCTGGCGCATGCTGCGCATATGAGCGGGGCCGCCGAGCGTGGGGTCATTCCGGAACTTTTTACGCATCATGCCGCCCGGGCGCTCGGGGTCGAGGATGCGTACGGGATCGCGCCGGGAAAGCCGGCGGATTTCGTCGTCCTCGAAGAGAAGAACTGGGACGGCATCATCATCGACCAGCCCGAGAAGCGGTTCGTCGTGAAAAACGGCCGGGTGCTCGCCGAAAACGTCAGCGAGACCAGGTGGCATGTTTGAGGCGGGCAGGCCGGAGCCGCCGGGCGGGTTTTTTCTTCAATTTTTCTGGAATTGTTTTGACGGAAATCCGGAGGTGAACCGATGGGCAGGATAGGGGACGCGAACCAGGAAGCCCTGCGGCGGGTATTCGGGGCAGATCCCGTCCTGATCGATGTGCGCCCGGCGGGCGAGGTGATCGCGGGGCTGGACGAGCATGTTCTCCTCCACGCGGGACCGCCAATCGATTGGGAGCGAATGTGCGGTCCGCTGCGCGGCGCGGTGGCGGGGGCGTGCGTCTTGGAGGGTTGGGCGCCTTCGCTGGATGAGGCCGGGGCGCTGGCGGCCTCGGGGAAGATCGCCTTTCATCCCAACCACCACTTCGACGCCGTGGGCCCGATGACGGGCATCACGAGCCGCAGCCAGCCGGTCATGATCGTCGAGAACAGAAAGTTTGGAAACCGGTCCTACTGTACGCTGAACGAAGGGCTCGGGAAGGTCATGCGCTTCGGCGGCAACGACGAGGAGGTCATCGGCCGCCTGCGCTGGCTGCGGGACGTTCTTGGCCCGGTGGTCTCCGGGGCGCTCCGCTCGTGCGGCGGGATATCCCTCAAGGGCATCATCGCGCGGGGCCTCTCGATGGGCGATGAAATGCATCAGCGCAACGTCGCCTGCTCGAGTCTCTTTCTCCGCGAGCTGGCGCCCGCGCTGGCGCGCACCGAGAGCGATTCGGAGAAGCTCGCCTCGATCATCGAGTTCATCGGGGGGAACGATCAGTTCTTCCTGAACGTCGGTATGGCCATCGGTAAGGCCATCATGGATCCCGTTCGTGACATCGACGGCGCCACCATCGTGACCGCCATGTGCCGGAACGGCACCGACTTCGGGATCCGCGTCAGCGGAACGGGGGACGCCTGGTTCACCGCCCCGGTGGAGATGCCGAAGGGGCTTTATTTTCCGGGCTATTCCGAGAAGGACGCGAATCCCGACATGGGCGATTCGACCATTATCGAGACGATGGGCCTGGGTGGATTCGCGATGGCCGCCTCGCCCGCCGTGGCCGGGTTCGTCGGCGCGGGCTCGGCGATGGACGCGTTAAACTTCACGCGGGCGATGTACGAGATCACAGTGGGAGAAAATCCCGAGTGGACACTCCCCTCGCTCGACTTCCGGGGCGTGCCGACCGGGATCGATATCCGCAAGGTGGTCGAGACCGGCATCGCGCCCGTCATCAACACCGGCATCGCCCACAGGGAGCCCGGCGTCGGGCAGGTCGGCGCGGGCGTCGTGCACGCGCCCATGGCCTGTTTTGAGCAGGCGCTCGAGGCGTTCGCCGAGAAAATGGGCGTGGCGTAGTTCGTCCAACCGGCGCCGAATCAACCCCGCCTCCCTATCTCTCCAGCGGCTCCAGATCAATCGCGGCGTCGATGAGCGTGGGCTTCCCGGAGCTGAGCGCTTCGTTCAGGGTGCTCTTCAGATCGTTCGGCGAATCGGCGGAAACCGCCGTCACCCCCATCCCCTCGGCCAGCCGGATGAAGTCCAGCTCCGGATCTTTGAAATCCATCGCGACGAATTTTCGGAACTCCTGCGATTTCCGGTTGAGGTTGAGGATCCGCTCTTTCAGGATTCGGTAGGATTTGTTGTTGGCGATGATCCAGACGGCGTCGAGATTGTACTTGGCGGCCGTCCACATGGACTGGAAAGTGTACATGGCCGACCCGTCGCCGGATACGCAGACGACTGGCTGATCGGGCCGCGCCGCCTTCACCCCGAGCGCCGTGGGAAGGCCCATGCCGATGCCGCCGCCCTTCATGCCGAACAGGTCGGGTGTTTTCGCCCCGATGGCACGGCGCATGCCGTTTCCGCCGGTGGTCAGGGATTCGTCCACAAACGCCGTCCCCTGCGGGAGCGCCTCCCGAAGCGCCGCCTGAAACGCGGTTCGAGACATTCCGGACTTCGACTCTTCGCCCGGCTTCATCATCGGGGTTGTCTTTTCCCAGAACGCAGCCGCTTCCTTCTCCACGACGGCCCGCCTTTCCTGCGCCCGGCTGCGGCCCGCCTCGCCCAGCGTCTCTTCCACCTCGCGGATCAGATGCGGGAAGGTCATCTTCGGATCGCCGTAAAGCACCGCATCCACCGGGAAGCTCTTTCCGATATCCCAGGTGTTCAGGTCCAGCTGCACGATGGGTGTTTTTTCCGGGATGGGATGCACGTCGGGCGGAAACGAGAGGACGAGAGGTTCCGAACCCACGAAGAAGAGAAGATCGGCCTCCTCGAGAATCTTCCGCATGGGACGGGCCAGTCTCGGCAGATCGCCTGAGAACTGCGGATGCGCGACCGGAAAGCTCCAGGCGTTCGAGGCGCACTCGCCGTACACCTTGGCGCCGATCAGCTCCGCGAACTGGATGAGCTCGTCCTGGGCGCAGGATCGGAATATCCCCTGGCCGGAGATGATCATGGGCCGCTTGGCGGCTCCGATCAGTTTCGCCGCTTTATTGATGGCGCTCGCCTCGGCGGGGAACCGCGTCGGAATTCGTGTCGGCCGCCCGGTGATGTCTCCTGTCTCGGACTGAAGAACATCGCCGGGCAGGGACAGAAACACGGGCCCCGTCGGGGGCGTGAGAGCCACCTTGATGGCGCGGCGGACGGCGTGTTCCAGATCCTCCACCCGGCGGACCTCGTAGGACCATTTCACGAGCGGGTCGGCCACTTTGGCGAGGTCGTCCCAGAGAATTATCTCGTGAAAATGCCCGGGCTGGCCCTGATTTCCCGCCGTGACGAGGAGAGGAGTGCCCGCGCGCTTGGAGTTGTAAAGCATCCCCATCGCGTTGCCGAGGCCGGGCGTGACGTGCAGGTTCACGATGCCGACGCCGCCCGAGGCGAAGGCGTAGCCCTCGGCGGCGCCGATGGCGACGGCCTCCTGAAGGCAGAGGATGTAGTTTAACCGATCCTCGTTCACCAGGGCGTCCATCAGCGGAAGCTCGGTGGTGCCGGGGTTGCCGAAAATATGCGTCACGCCCTCGTCGATAAGCGTTTCCATAAACAGATTGGATCCAATTGTATTCATCCAGAATTCCTCAGGTCAGAGAAGTTCACGTCATCAGTGCTCCCGCTTTTCCCTCGGCCAGTGTTTTCCCGGCCAGTTCCAGACATTTTTCCGTATTGGGCGGCATGATGAGGCCCGCCCGTGCGTCCCGGTGAAACCGCTGAAGCGGAAAGTCGCGCATCAGGCCGGGACCGCCCGCGATCTTGATCGCTTTTTCCGTAATCATGGCGGCGGTTTCGGCGGCGGCGTACTTGGCTTCGTTGATGGCCCCGTAGGCGGCCGCGGCGCCCCGGGTTCCCATCAGCCACCCGGCGCGCTGGACCATGAGAAGCGCACCGTCGAGCGCGATTTTCATCTCCCCGATGGCTCTTGAGATGGGGGGATAGGTCGCGATGGGCACATTGTCGGGCTGGAGCCTCCGGTTTTTGGCGTAGTCCACCACCCAGTCGTACGCGCCCCCGCCCGCCCCCAGGTAAACCGCCGAGTAACCGAAGCCGAACTTGGGGAGTACGTCCGGGCGAATCGGGTCGCCGCCCTCGCCGACGATGTCGTTTTCCGGCACCTCGACGTCCTCGTAGATCATGGAATGGCTCGCCGTCCCCTGCATCGCAAAAGAGTTCCACTCCCGGTCGATCCGGAAACCCGGCGCGTCCGCCGGCGCGACGAAAAGATAGAGGCTTTTCGAGAGATCTTCCTCGTCTTCCATCTGGCACCAGAGGACGTAATAGTCGGCCTCGCCCGCCATCGAGCAGAAGTATTTCCGGCCGTTGACGATGTATTGGTCTCCGGCGCGCCGGGCATGGGTGTCCATGACCATTTTTCCGTGCAGGCTCGATGTGTTCTCACTCGCGTGGCTCGCGAATATTTTTCCGTCGTGAACCGCCCGGGCGTAGCGGACCGCCTGTTCTTCGGTGCCGAGAAGAGAAAGAACGTGGATGATCGAGCTTTGCATGTGAAAGAGCATGGCCGTGTTGGTGCAGCCATTCGAGAGCTCGTAGAGGACCGTGGCGTAGGAGGCCGGATCGGAATAGAGATCGCGCCCGCCGAGGTGTTCCGGAAGGGTGAGCGCAGTGAAGCCCTCCCGGTGCAGATCCGCGAAATTCTCCCGGGGGAACTTCTCCTCCCGGTCGTATTCCTGGGCGCGCGGAGCGAGCATGTCTTTTGCGTAACGCTTGGCCCGCTCGATGAGGTCGCCGTATTTTGGGTTGACGCCAAAGTCCACCGGGTATTCTCCAGAGAGCGGTCAAAAAAATTTCAGGACGTTCCCGCCCACGTAATATCCCCGCTGATAATCGTCTTCGCCGTGATGTCGAGGCACTTTTCGGAATTGGGCGGCATGACGAGACCGGCGCGCGCCTCGCGGTGAAGCCGCTCCAGCGGGTAGTCGCGCATCATCCCCGGCCCGCCCGCCACCTTGATGGCCTTGTCGGTGATTAGGGCCGACGCCTCGGCGGCGGTGTATTTCGCGGCGCTGATGGGCTGGACGGCGGCCTCGGGGCCGCAGGTGCCCAGCGTCCACGCGGCGCGTTGGATCATCAGGAGCGCCTGCTCGAGTGCGACTTTCATCTCCCCGAGCTGGCGCTGGATGGGCTGATATGTGGCGATGGGCAGGTTGTCGGGCTTGAGCTTGCGCTTCCGGGCGTAGGCCACCGCCCAGTCGAGCGCGGCGGCGCCCGCGCCGAGATAGACCGCCGCGTAGCCCAGGCCGAACTTCGGGATGATGTCCGGGCGGAGGGGGTCGCCCCCCTCCCCGAAAAGGGCGTCGGCCGGGACTTTCACGTTTTCGATGAGAATCCCGTGGCTCACCGTTCCCCGCATGGCGTAGGCGTTCCACTTTTTGTTGATCGTAAAGCCCGGATCGTCCGCCGGGGCCAGCAGGAGGGAGAGGGATTTTCGCACGTCCGGGTCCTCGCCCAGCTGGCACCAGACGGTGTAGTAGTCGGCCTCGCCCGCCATCGAGCAGAACACCTTTTCCCCGTTGATGAGGTACCCCTCGCCCGTGCGCTTGGCGCGGGTGTCGAGCTGGCGGTTCCACTGGGAGCTGGTGCCGGATTCTCCCCCGTAGCTGGCGATGATCTTGCCGGCCCGCACGAGCGAGGCGAGCCGCTCTTTTTGTGCCTGCGTGCCCAGGGTGACGAGAAAATGGGTGATGGCGTTGTGCATGTGGAGGAGCATGGCGGTGTTCGTGCAGCCCTTGGCGATCTCGTGCAACACCATGACGTAGGACACCGGGTCGGCGAAAAGGTCGCGCCCGCCGAGATCCTCGGGGAGGGTGAGGCAGGTGAATCCCTCGCGGATGAGATCGTCGAAACTCTCGCGGGGGAACCTGCCCTCCCGGTCGTACCCCGCGGCGCGCGGGGCGAGCGCATCTTTTGCCAGCGCCTTCGCCCGCTCGATCAGATCGCTGTTTTTCGGGTTGAAGCTCAAATCCATGACATCCCCTCACCTCTCGCAGAGAGGATGCTAGCCGTTGTTGACGACCCAATCGCGCGCTTCGTCGCCGTAGGCCTCCCAGCCGTCCTCGGTCACGACGACGGTGTCTTCGAGCTTCACGAAGCCGACCTCGGGGTTTCTCAGGTCGGTCTCGATGGAGAGGACCATGCCGGCCTCGAGGGGCTTGGCTTCGTAGGTGGCGGAGTAGGGGACGGTGCCCGAGCCGGTCAGGTGGGGCGCCTCGTGCTGAATCATGCCCATGCCGTGCCCGAGGAAGACGATCTGATCCTTGTGATCGCACTTCGCCTGTTCGGCCAACCCTCTTTCCATGACCTCTCCTCCCATGGCGCCGGCCCGGATGGCGGTGCGGGCGGCGGCCTGAACCGCCTGAACTTCGCCGAGCAGGTCTTTCATCAGTTGCGTGGGCTCGCCCATGACGGCCATGCGGCAGAGGTCGCCGAGGTAGCCGTGCAGGTTTCCGCCGGAGTCGAGGGAGAGGATGTTGCCCTTCTCCCATCTCGCGCTGGTCGAGGGAGCGCGGTTGAAGCTCGGCCCGGTGCAGGTGAGGCAGTACTCGAAATTGAGGCCGCGCTGGACTTCTTCGCGGCGCACCCGCTCGGCGATGTCGAGGGTGGTGGTCCCCGCCGGGATGGAGGTCATGACTGTGAGCATCGAGTCGATGATGTGCCGGGAGGCTTCCTTGAGAAGGGCCAGCTCGCCGGGGTGCTTGACGGCGCGAAGCTCCTCGAGAATGGGGAGGGCCTCGATGAACTTCGCGTCCGGGAGCTCTTCCTGAAGGCATAAGAAGGCATCGGCCGGTAAAAAGCATTTTTCGACGGCGATGGTTCCCTTCTCAAGGCCCAGCTTGCGGATGCGCCCGGCGGCGCTCTTTCCGGCGGCGTCGCTGAACCACTGGCTGTTCTCGACGTTTCTGACCCAGAAGGGCTCGACCTCCTGTTGTTGGGCCTCCATGCCGTTGCCGAGGTAGAAGGCTTTATCGGTGTCCCCTTTCGGGATGCCGAGCAGGGGGAGGTAGCGGCTGACGCCGATGGCGTCCTTGTGGGAGAAGAAGAAGAAGCGGTAGCCGCCGAGGAGATATTGGATGTTGTCCTTGTGGGAGGCGAGGAGGAGGTCGGCTCCCTCCTCGTCCATGAGCGCGTTGAGCTTTTCGTTATCGAAAGGCAGATTCATGATATCCCTCCAAACGCCGTAATATTTTGCGTTGAAAATAGCCGGTTGGCCTGAACGGGCCGGAATGACGGTGCATGCGCCAGCGCCGGAATGACGAAGCAACCCACGCCAGCTGACGGCGAAACCACGGCGCTTCCGGGGGTGCGTCCGGCCGAAGCCGCCTGGAAACGCCGGTGTGGATCGCGTAAATGCCTGTATGAAGCGAGATTGTCACGAGGGTGGGGAAAATGCAAGGGTTCGGAATCTCGCTATCGATCAAACACGAAGCGAGGCCATCGGGGGAAAAACGCCATGATCGAACGCAACGAACTTGGATATCCGCAGTTCAGCGAGCACGAATGGGCCCGGCGCGACGCGATTGCCGAAGAGATCATCGAGCGCGAAGACCTCTCCGCCCTCGTCATCCACGGCCGCCCGCGCAGCGGCTCTCTCATGAGCTGGCTCGCCCACTACCCGGCGGCCAACCCCGCCTGGCTCGTCCGGCGGCGGGGCGGGGGGCCCGGGAGCGACATCCTCCTCCTTCATTTCTATAACCACATCGAGTGCACCCGCGCCTTCGCCCGCCCGCAGGATGTGCGCTGCTACCACCTCAGCGCCCCCGGCGCCGTTGCCGAGGTCCTCCGCGAGTTGAACGCCGAGACCGGCCGCGTCGGCATCACCGGCCTCGCGAATGCCATCCCCCACGGCCAGTTCGAGGCCCTCCAGGCCGCCCTGCCCGAAGCCCGGTTTGTGGACGTTGAGCGCGAGCTCATGGCCCACTGGAATATCCCCGCCGAAGAAGAGATCGACTGGTACAAAGAGAGCGGCCGCCTCACCGACCTCGTCTGCCACGCCCTCGAGCGCGAGATCCGCCCCGGTCTCACCGAGATGGACCTCAGCGCCATCGCCCACGCCGCCGCCGCACCCTCGAGCCCGGCGACGCCGTCATCACCGAGATCACCGTCGAGTTCTGGGGCTACCGCACCCAGATTCACCGCCCCTTCGCCGTCGCCATGGAGCCGCTTCCCGTCTACCGGGCGCTCTTCGACGCTGCCCTCGACTGCTACGAGACCGTCCGCCAGCTCGCCCGCCCCGGCACCACCTCGCGCCAGATCGTCGACGCCACCGACCTCCTCGTCGATCGCGGCTTCATCGTCCATGACAGCCTCTTTCACGGCCAGTTCGGCCGGGGGCCCGAGCTGGGCACCAAAACCTCCCACCACACCTTCGAGGACTACACCCTCACAGATCGCGAGATCGTCGTCGTCCAGCCCAACCCCACCACCCCCGACGGCCGGGCCGGTCTCCAGCTCGGCGCCGCCATGGTCGTCCGCCCCGGCGGCGGCGAGTCCCTGCACAACTATCCGTTCCGTTTTCCGGTGTGCGGCTGAAAAAACATCCCGGAATACGCCGGAACGGCCCTGGGCCGGGGGGCAGGTTCAGCCCCTGGCCGTCGCCGCATCCGGCGGGACTGACCCCGCCCCTAGAGATTTAATGAAAATAATATAAATAATCTCGATTCAAAATTGAACTTTTTTCGATAAATTCCGCCAGGTGTGACACAGCTCACAATCAAAAATCATATTAATCACTATATTCAATTTAGTTTAAAAGTTCAGATCGACTGGAGATTCTTCGATTTGTCAGGATTTTACCCAATCAGCCGGGCGGAACCGCCGCCCCGATTTGTGGAGGATACACGAGATGAACAGCCGACATTCCCCCAACCCGTTTTTGAGTCCCGGAGCGATGGCGATTGCCGTCCTCGTGGTGGTTTTCGGGATCCTCTTCTACACGATCCTCACCGCCGGCTCTTAGGCGCCCACACCTCCTTGCCGATAAGAGTCTGAAGGGCAAACCCGCCCTGCGGGAAGGAGCGCGGCGTGGGTGTTATTACCGATTTCATATCCGGCCTGGAGATGGATACGCGGTTCTTCCTTTTCCTGATCCTGCTGGCCGCTCCCTTGGGGGCGTCCCGCTGGCTGCGCTTCATAGGCACGGACCAGAAGAAAGCCGCGCCCAACGCGTGGGAGGCGCACATCGGCGCGGGAAAGCGGGCCTATCTCCGGGGCCGCTTCGAGGAGGCCGAGCGGGTCCTGCGCGCAGTGTCGATCGAGGCGGACGGCTACCCCCCGAGCGACCCCCGCCTGCTCTCCACCCTGAATCTTCTCTCCGACACCTACCGCAATCTCGGCAACGCCGAAAAGGCCGACTTCTATCACGGCTGGGCCCGCAAGAACTGGGACGCCGCGACGAAGCGGGTGTGAGCGGGGCCTCTCTGGCAGTTTTCTCACCCCCCCTCGCTAATACATCCCTTCTCCGCTTTTTTTCACGAACGCTTT
>CAMYJL010000033.1:0-7308 GCA_947258645.1 uncultured Nitrospinota bacterium | reverse complement strand
TTGGGCCCGGCGAGGGCCTCGTAGACGGCCTCGGAATCCTCGATGGGATTGAGGGGGTCGAACTCGCCGGTGGAGAGGAGGGCGGGGCAGCGGATGCGCTCGGCGTGGCCCTTTAAGGTGTAGCCTTCGCAGGCGGCGTCAAAGACGGCTTCGTCGTCGGTCCCGGCCATGGCCATGAAGACCTGCTTAAAGCGGATGGGGGCTTCGTCGAAGATTGTGAGCCGGTCCCAGTAAAAGCAGGCGACGGCTCCGGCGCAGGCGGCGAAGCGGGACTCGGCGGCGGCGGCGCGGAAGGACCAGAAGCTGCCGAAGCTCCGGCCGTAGACGCCGATTCGGATCTCGTCCACCTCGGGGCGCGCGGCGAGATATTCGAAGGCGGACCGGGCGGCCTCGGCGTGGCTCTCGGGGGTGACATGGATTCCGCGCAGCCAGCTTTCGCCCTGGCCGGGTCCGTCGAGGGCAAGGACGTGCATCCCGCGCTGGCCGAAGTCGTTGGCGAGGGGGTTAGGGTAGTTTTCCTTGGTCTGGTCCATACCGGGCATGAAGAGGACGGCGGGGGCGCGGCGGCCGTCCGGCAGAAGGTGGAGCAAGGCGGGGAGGGACGCCGCGCCGTAGGGAATCTCGACGCGCTCGATCGGATGGTCGGCCAGCGCGTGGAGGCGGGCGGCGCATTCCAAGAGTTTGGCGTGGAGGGCGCGCTTTTTGTCGCTGACGATGGGGATGGTGAAGTGTTGCGCTTCGCGGAATTTCTCGGCGGCGGCGCGGTAGAGGCCGCGCGCGGTGAGGCGATCTCCGCGATCGTCGGCGGCGCGGGCGAGGCGCTCGGTGTTTTCGGCGGTTCGGGCGAGGTATTTGGCGACCATGCGGATGCTCTTGGCCTGGCTGGGGAGGTTGCGGCCGTCGCCTTCGTGGTGGAGGGCCCGGCCGGTGGTCTTGATGAGGTAGTCCTGGAGCCATTGCTGGCCGTCGCGTTGGCGAAGCGGTCGTTTCATGGAGGCGCCCTCCCGGAAGAGAAGTGGTGATGGATGGGGATGCGCCTATTTAAGCATATTTAGAGGGGGCCTGCTGAGGCTGGAAAGAACAGTTTGGAAGAGCGGTTCGGACGGCGGTTTTGGTGGTAGGGGGCCGGATCAGGAGGGGTTGATGTGGGTGGCGATGGCGATCCGGTTGCGTCCGTTGCGCTTGGCTTCATAGAGGGCGGCGTCGGCGGCGGCGATGACGTTGTCGCGCGAGAGGCCCTGATCGGGAAACGAGGCGATGCCGCCGCTGAAGGTGACGCAGAGGGATTCGCCGCTGGGGAGTTTGTGCTCTTTTGTCTCGAATTCCTGGCGAATCCGGTCGGTGACGCGGTGGGCCTCTTCGGCGGGCAGGCGGGGGAGGACGATGAGGAATTCCTCGCCGCCATATCTGCCGATAAGGTCGGAGTCGCGGAGTTTTTCCTGAAGGAAGCGAGCGAGGTCGCGGAGAATCCAGTCGCCGGCCTGGTGGCCGTGGGTGTCGTTGATCTTTTTGAAGTGGTCGATGTCGATCAGGGCCGTCGAGACGATCTCGCCGTAGCGGCTCGCGCGGGAGAAGAAGCCGTCGAGCTGGCGCATGAGGGAGGCGCGGTTGAGGAGACGGGTGAGGCCGTCCTGATCGGTGAAGGTGCGCATCATGAGGGAGCGCTTGCTCCGTGAGCGGACGCAGCTGAGCAGTATCTGGGGGTCGACGGGCTTGACGAGGTAGTCGTCGCTGCCGGCCTGGAGGCCTTCGATGTAGTCGGAGGCTTCGTCGAGCGAGGTGAGGAAAATGATGGGAAGGGTCAGGTAGCGGTCGTCCTGGCGGAGGGCGCGGGCGAGCTCGAAGCCGTTGTAGTGGGGCATGTTCACGTCCATGAGCAGGACGTCGGGGTTGAACGTTTCGAGCAAGGTGAGCAGGTTTTCGGGATTGGGGCAGGGCGTGACCAGGTATCCGGCCCGCTGGAGGACGAGGGTGTTGAATTTGATCTGGTTCGGGTCGTCCTCGGCGGTGAGGACGCGGATAGGCACGTCGAGCGGGGCGGTCCCCATGATTTCCATGGACTCTATGAAGGAGTCGGAGGAAAGTGGCTTGGCGAAAAACGCCTCGCCTCCGGCGCGTACGCCCTCGACACGTTCCTGGAGGTTGGCCGTGACGCTCATGAACAAAACGGGGATGGCGGCAAGGTCCGGGTCCGCCTTGATTTTCCGGCAGACGTCGAACCCGGTCAGGTCGCCCAGGTTGGTTTCCATCAAAATAACGTTTGGCTTCGATTCCCGGAGAAATTGGATCAGATCCTGGTTTCCGTCCCATGAGAGGAGGGTGTGTCTGATCCGGCCGAGCGATTTTGCGAGCTCGGAGGCGGTGAACGGGTCGCGGTCGACTAAGGCGATTCGTTGCAGCTCCGCGTGGACGTGATCTTTCTCGGGAGTGGATGCCGGGGGAGCGGATGGCTGTGGCGCGGCGGGTGCTTTTTCTCTCAGAGGGGTGGGGTCCGGTTGCTCGGCGGCGGCGGCGAATATCTGGTCAAGACGCTCGATGAAGGAGGTGATCTCCTGCCGGCTATTCGGGGAGAGATCGGCGCCGCCGTTCGTGAAGGGTTCGATGTATTCTTCCGCCGTCCGGGCGGTGTCGGAGATTTCGGGGAATCCGTAGATAGCCCCGTTCCCGGCGAGGGAGTGAAACGCGAGAAGGAGTTCTTTCATTTGGGATGTTTGATCTACTCCCGACGAGGCGTTTTCGAGCAGGAATATCATCCGGCCCTTTTTCTCTGCCCAACGGGAGAGGTACTGGGCCCGAAGGTCCGCTCGGGATGTTTCCATATTGACATCGGCCGGAAATTTCGAATTCATCAAATCCTGTGTTTCCTATGAAGCGCCGTTCGGCAGAAACTGTCTTACCTGAGAGGGGAGTTCGGAGGGCTGAAAGGGCTTGGTCAGTACGCCCGCGGCGCCCATCTTTTTCAAGCGCTCGGCGTCCTGATCGCTCGAATTGGCTGTCAGGAATACGACGGGAATTTGAGCGAGCTCTTCGTTTTCCTGGAGTTTTTGGAATGCGGCAGGGCCGTCGAGCCCCGGCATGAACATATCCATCAGGATGAGGTTGGGCATGACGTCTTTGGCCACCTGAAGGCATTCCTCGCCGTTGGCAGCCACGGTTACCTCAAAGGCGCCACCCTTTTCCAGGCTCATCCTGGCGATGGTTCGAATCATTTCATCGTCGTCAACCAGTAATATCTTCTCGCTTGCCATGATTCATTGCCTCTGAAAATATTAGAAGATTGCCGGTTACCGGGGTCATATGGATTTTTCCCAGACGGCGGTCGAAATGCGGCGATGCAGATTCCGGGTTCGGCCATCCTGTTTTGCATTTTACATGAGCGGACTGCGAAAGCAGAGATAGAGAGGTCTTTTTTTCAAAACTTTATACAAGTATTATGAATTATTATAGAATTAATCTTAAAGATGAAAGAAATGAAATGGGATATCCTGTCTTGGCGGGCTGAGAGTAGGCCGTTCCGCCCGGCGGGGGAAGGGCAGGGCGCGTTGACGGACATGTGATGGCTCCATATGATCAAAAGCTCTGAAGGTATGATTTTTTTGTAAAAAAACCCTGTCAGGGTTCCTGGGTTTCGGCTTCTTGTCTATCCGTCCGATGATGGGCATATTTCAAGGTGCAGAGTTTTTCTTTTTGGGTGTTTCGGGGTGTCTTGAGAGAGGGGTCTTGATGCCGCCTTTTGCCGCGCAGTTCCATCCTGTTTTTGCCGCATTTCTCATCTCGCTTGTTTCGGTTCTTCTGTTGACTCCTTTGGTCAAAATTTTTGCGACGCGCTGGGGATTTGTCGCGCTTCCCAGCCGGGCGCGGTGGCACCAGGATGTGACCCCGTTGCTCGGCGGAACGGCCATCTTCGCCGGCGCCGTTTTCGGACTGGTTTTCTTTCTTCCCCAATTCTGGGACGCGCGCCTGATTGGATTCGTTTTGGGAGGCCTTATCGTTTTCTGCGTCGGCCTCTGGGACGATATTTCCAGCCTGCGGCCGGTGACGAAACTTCTTGGCCAGATCACGGCGGCTTGCGCCGTGGTGGCCAGCGGCAACCTTTATAATTTGGGCGGTCACGAACTGCTTTCCGTTCTGGTGACTATCTTCTGGATCGTGGCAGTCACAAACGCCTTTAACCTTATCGACAATATGGACGGCCTGAGCGCCGGGACGGCGTGTATTTCGGGCCTCGCGATCACGGCTTACGCGGTGGTGAACGGCGACCCGGTCGTGGGCCTGATCGCGGCTTCCTTTGTGGGCGCCTGTCTGGGTTTTCTTCGGTACAACTTCTCGCCCGCCACCATCTTCATGGGCGATTGCGGAAGTATGGTGATCGGGTTCGCGCTGGCGGTGGCCTCTGTGATGACGGCGGCGAAATGGAACCTCTTGGCCACGATGGTGGTACCCGTTCTGGTGCTGGGTGTTCCGATTTTCGATACGATGTTTGTCTCCCTGACTCGCATGCTTCGGAGGCAGAATATCGCTCAGGGTGGCAAAGACCATACTTCCCACCGGCTCGTCATTCTGGGGTTGAGCGAGCGACAGACGGTGCTCCTGATCTATATCTTCAGCTTCATTCTCGGCGCGACCGCCTTTCTGTATGTCTACCTGAACATTTCCGTCATCATCGTTTTGGCAATTATATTGATTTCGGGGTCGGTCGTTTTCGGGTTGTTCCTGAGAGATGTCAAAATCGAGCAGGGCGAGCTCCCACCGGCTCGCGAGCGCCGCAAGGGGGAGGCTCCGGCCGTTCTCCGTACCAACGTTCTCCACAAACGGGCGTTTCTGGAAATGCTTCTCGACCTTATTGCCATCAGTCTGGCTTTTTATACGGCGAATCTGCTTCGCTATGAGACCGAATTGACGCCGGTGCACCTGAACCGGATCTGGCTCACCCTGCCGGTCATCATCCCGGTCAAGCTTGCCACGTTCTATGCTTTCGGTCTGTACCGGAGCATGTGGCGCTATCTGGGTTTTGTTGATCTGATTCACATGTTCCGGGCGGTGTCGACTTCTTCGATCATCACTGTCGTGGCGGTACTCATGATCTGGAGATTCGAAGGTTATTCGCGGACGGTTTTCGTCATCGACTGGATTTTGCTGCTCATGTTGGTGACGGGGCAGCGGTTGCTATTCAGGGGATTGCGGGAGACGCTGCCCGGCATTCGGAAGGATTCCGGCAAGCGCGTCCTCATCATTGGTGCGGGCGATGCGGGCGAGATGCTCGTCCGCGAGATGTTGAACAACCCTCGGCTCGGCTACAAGCCCATCGGATTTGTCGATGACCATCCGGGCAAACTGGGCCGCCGGATGTACGGCGTCGCCGTTATGGGAAACCGCAAGGATATGCGTCGAATCATCGTGGAGGAGCAAGTCGAAGAGGTGATCGTCGCCATCCCGTCGGCGTCGGATGAAAATCTTCTCGATTTCTTCGTCCCCTGCTCAGAACTCGGTGTACCCTGCCGACGCACGCACAGTCTCATCTAATTACTTCCCGTGTGACCATTTAGGAATGATGTCAAATTCCGTTTTAGTCATGGTGTGTTCTGCAGTGGATGGTTCTTGAAGTTGGAGTTCGAAAATGAGAAATTTTTGGGCCAATCGCAGGGTAATCGTCACGGGAGGGAGCGGTTTTCTAGGGCGGCGGATCGTCAGCCAGCTTCATGAACTCAACGCTTCTTTCGTCTTCGCCCCCCGCCGGGAAGAGTTTGATCTGAGAATAAATCAGGACGCGGAGAGAATGATCGACCGTTCCCGGCCGGACCTGATCATTCACCTGGCCGCAGTGGTGGGAGGGATTGGCGCGAACCGGAAAAACCCCGCTGGTTTCTTCTACGACAACCTGATGATGGGCGTTCAGCTTTTCGATCTCGCCTACCGCAAGGGGGTGGAAAAATTCGTCGTGATCGGTACGGTCTGCTCCTATCCCAAGTTCACCCCGATTCCGTTTCAGGAGGAAAATCTCTGGGACGGATATCCCGAAGAGACCAACGCGCCGTATGGATTGGCGAAAAAGATGCTGATCGTTCAGTCGGACTGCTACCGGCGCCAATACAATTTTAATTCCATCTGTTTGATTCCCACCAATCTGTATGGCCCCGGCGACAATTTCGACCCGGAGACGAGCCATGTAATTCCGGCCATCATCATGAAATGTTTGGACGCCATCGAGCAGGATAAAGAAGAGATTGTCCTGTGGGGCAGCGGAAAGCCCACTCGCGAATTTCTCTATGTCGATGATTGCGTGGAGGGGATCTTGCTGGGGGCCGAGCGTTACGATGAATCTTCCCCGGTTAACCTGGGGGCGGGAAGAGAGATCGCCATCGAGGAACTGGCCGGAATGATCATGAAACTGGCGGGATACCGGGGAAGAATACGGTGGGACACCGCCATGCCAGACGGACAACCCCGCCGATTTGTGGACCCTCGCCGCGCATCCAGGTTCGGCTTCAAGGCGAAAACATCCCTTGAAGAGGGACTGGCCAAAACGATTGACTGGTATCGAAATAACCAGGAACGGTGAAGGATTGACTCGGTAGGTTCGAGGCCTTGCACGCCACGGCGCCGGACCTTTTTTCGAGAGTATTCCCCGACCAGTTGAGGGCCGGCGGCATCAGGGACCGGTTCTTAGATGTCGCTGTCCCGAACCGGTTCATGGACGGGGGGGTGCTGCAAAATGCCTTGCTCCTTATTTGATGTGAACTTCGCCATTTTGGATGAGATTTCAGGCAGACGGAGAATGATGTGGCTCTTTTCCGGTTCCGGCGAGGGTGGCCGCGGCGAGGCCCCAGAAAAGAATAGAGAATCGAAGAATCAAAAGCGTGTCCTCGATGAAGGAAGACAGGAGGAATGTGGAGAGCGCTAGAACAGCATAAGAATTCCATTTCGGAGAAAAACCGCCTCTTTTTTTACCCCCCCATAGAGTGGCCCCATAAAGAAAAATGATGGAGAGCAGACCCAGAAGGCCGCGCTCGACGCTGACGGCCAGAAACATGCTGTGGGCGGAGAGGTCAGGGGAGACTATTTTGGACCAACCTTCGACGCGGAAATACCAGGGAGGGGGCAAAAGATTCTCCGCCGTGTCGGGACGGTCGATTTCTTTGCGAAGGTCTTTCCAGATGGATGACAAAAGGTATTTCCCTTTGGGAGATTTCAGTTCCAACTGGTCGAAGTGGACAGGTCCGCGCCCGGGTTCCGCCACCATACCCACAACCAATTTATTGTAATTCAGGCCCAGTGCATTGACGGGTTCTATGTAAGGGATCGCCGGAA
>CAMYJL010000032.1 GCA_947258645.1 uncultured Nitrospinota bacterium | reverse complement strand
CTCCCTGAGCCATCAGATCGGCTCGGGCCTGGGCGCCTGGCTGAGCGGCTACATTTTCGACGTGACCGGAAGCTATGACATTGCCTTCGCGCTGGCCGCCTATCTCTGCGTTCAGGCGGCGGTTCTCGCCATTCTTATCAACGAAAAGGAAACCCGAACTACCCCGCCGGCGGCGGAGCCCGCGACGGCATAAACTCCCGTTTCCGCTCTCATTCTGGCGGATTTCACCAAAAGGCCTTATTTTTCAAATGTTTTAGTTCGCCTGTGAAGTTCATTGCGGGGTGAGGTTCGCTCTGCGATAATTCGCTCACTTTCGGGGGGAAATCCCTCGTTTCTCTTTTCCGGGATGGTCATGGAACATAACTGCTGGTTTCAGTGCTCGAATGAAGCGTGCGGCTCGACCTATTCGGTTTTTTACGCCATCTACCAGTGCCGCGAGTGCGGCCACCTTCTCGATGTCGTCCACGACATCGACTCGCTCAGGGCCCGCAGCGCCTCCGAATGGCGCCACCTTTTCGATGACCGCTACAAGCGGAATATCTGGCCCTACGGAAGCGGCGTCTGGGGGAAAAAAGAATGGGTCATGCCGCTTGTGGAAGACGCAAACATCATCTCCTTCTACGAGGGCGGCACGAACCTTTTCTGGGCCAACCGGCTCAGCCAGGAAATCGGCGTGGGGGAGCTCTGGATCAAACAATGCGGCAACAGCCATACGGGGTCGTTCAAGGATCTGGGGATGACCGTCCTCGTTTCCGCCGTCCAGCAGATGATCGCCGACGGCCGGAAAATCCGCGCCGTCGCCTGCGCCTCGACGGGCGACACATCCGCATCGATGGCGGCTTACTGTGCCGCGGCCGACATTCCATCCCTCGTCTTCTTGCCGCGTGACAAGGTTTCGACGGCCCAGCTCATCCAGCCCATCGCGAACGGAGCGACCGTCATGGCCCTGGACACCGATTTCGACGGCTGCATGCGGGTGGTGCAGAAAGTGGCGGAAGAACAAGGCGTTTACCTCGCCAACAGCATCAATCCCCTGCGCCTTGAGGGACAAAAGACGATCAGCATCGAACTGGCACAGCAGTTCAATTGGGAAGTCCCCGATGTCATCATCATCCCGGGGGGGAACCTGGGCAATGTCAGCGCGCTGGGAAAAGGATTTTTGTTGATGCGCGACCAGGGCCTCATCGATAGCCTTCCGCGCATCGTCTGCGCCCAGGCCGAGAACGCCAACCCGCTCTACCGGAGCTACATGACCGGCTTCAAGGAATACGAATCCATCGAGGCGAAGACCACCCTGGCCAGCGCCATTCAGATTGGAAACCCGGTCAGCATTGAGCGAGCCGTCCGCACCCTGAAACTGTTCAACGGGGTGGTGGAACAGGCATCCGAAGACGAACTCGCCAACGCCGCCGCCCGCGCCGACCGCACCGGAATGTACAACTGCCCGCACACGGGCGTCGCGCTGGCTGTGCTGGACAAGCTGGTCGACCGCGGCGAGATCACGCCGAAAGATCGCGTGGTCGTCATCTCCACCGCACACGGGTTGAAGTTCACCGAATTCAAGATTCGATACCATGAACGCCAGATCGACGGACTGGAGTTTCAATACGCGAACACCCCAATTGAACTCCCTGATGACATCGGAAAAATTCAGGAAGCCGTCGAGAAGGAACTCGGCTCCATCCCTGTCACCTGAAAAATTCTCTGCCGGGACCATTTCATGACCGATTCCCCAGAAGATCAAAAGCATCCCGACATTCATGCGGCCGAAGGCCGGGCGGAGCGGCGGCACCCGGGCGACTCCCTGACCCCGCCCATCTTCCAGACGGCGACATTTGCGTTTGACAGCTCGGCCGACCTCGCCGCTTTTCACAGCGGGGAATCCGGCGCGTATTTCTACTCTCGCTACGGAAACCCGACGCTGGCCGCGGCCGAATCGCGCCTCTCCCGCCTGGAGGGGGGGGAAGCCTCCATCATGTACGCGAGCGGAATGGCCGCCGTCTCTTCGGTCTTGTGGGCGCTGCTGGCGCCCGACGCCCGGCTCGTTCTCCTGGGAGAAACCTACCGGCATACCCGGGATTTCGCCGAGACGCTTCTCTCCCGCTACAAGGTAAATGTCGAATTTCTGGAAGAAAACAGCCTCGACGCGCTGAAAAGGGTCGAGGAAGGCCCCGTCCGGGTTCTGTTCACCGAGATACCCTCCAACCCGACCATGCGGGTCCCGGATATCAACCGGCTGGCCGAATGGACGGCGGAAAGACGCGCCAGGCTGGTCGTGGATTCCACGATTGCCTCCCCCGTTCTGCTCCGCCCTCTGGAACACGGGGCGCATCTCGTCGTTCACAGCGCCACCAAGTTTCTTTCGGGGCACAATGATTTGCTCGCCGGAGCGGTCTCGGGCCCGCGCGCCATGATTGACGCCCTTGTGGAGCAGCAGGCCCTGCTGGGCGCGGTGCTCAGCCCCCACACCGCCTATCTCCTGGATCGGGGGATGAAAACGCTTCAGGTGCGGGTAGAGCGGCAGAGCCAAACGGCCCTTCGCCTCGCCGAATTCCTCTCTGGATGCAAGCAGGTGAAATGCGTCCATTATCCGGGCCTGGAATCCCATCCCGATCATTCAACCGCGCGAAAACTCATGAGCGCGTTCGGGGGGTTGTTGAGCTTTGAACTGAATGGAGGCGCCGAAGCGGCTGATCGGCTGGTGGATGCGCTTCGAATCCCCGTGCTGGCGCCGGGGTTCGGCGGGACGGAAAGCCAGGTCGAGCATCACGCCCGGATGGCCTACGCCGACATGGGACTGGAAGGCGCCAAGGCCCGGGGCGTGCCGCCCGGTCTGATTCGTTACTCCGTAGGACTGGAAGATTTCGAACGATTGCGCGACGACCTAACGGAAGGCTTCAGGAAAATATAAGGGCCTGGCCCAAGAAGCTACCCTTTCTTGGACATCCGGCCCCTTGGTTTTTTAATCAACCAGCGGGTTCTCACCCACATTTTCTTTCCCTTCCACCGGCCGGTTCTTACTTGGATGCGGGTGAACCCCCTGCGATCTTCAGAAAGCACCCGGACCAGGGTGCCCGGCGAAAGTTTGTAGGGATAACGCTTGCCCCGGGGCGTGGAGTATCCTCCCGCAAAATTCAGCGGGAGGCCCCGGTAAGACTTCCTGACAAAAAGAACCAGTCCAACGGGAAATCCTTTCCCGGGTTTCGACCTTTGGACGCTGGCGGTCTCGCGGCGCGAGGAATCCGTAATCGCCTTCTGGATGGATTTTTCGATGTCCTTACCGATTCTCTCGGCATCTCGGATTTTGGCGGCGGTCTCTCGAAGCTGAAGCTGGACCTGGTTGAGGGATCTTCCATGCTCCGCCAGAATTTTCGTTTGCGACTTCAGTTGCACACGGACGAATTCCAGCTGGGCCTGGGTTTTCTCCTTGTCTTTTTCGTAGACCTCCGTGGTCACCAGATATCCACAGCCAGCAAGACCCGAGGCAAGTAAAACCAACACCAGCGCGCTCAGTCGGCGAATAACAATCATTGGCAACGCATCTCCGCCAACCTTTTTCCCAAAACTCATCACACCGGATACCATCCTTCTATGGGCGGCATCACGACCAGATCGCTCTCTACAGACTCAACATCCGGGAAAGATCGGGAGATACTCTCGGCCAGCTCTTTTTCATCTTCGCTGTTGACGCGTCCATGCAAGGAAAGCCGGCCATAAGTGGAACATTCCACCGAAATTCCGCTTGCGTCTATCCGATCATCGGTCATCAGCCCGGCTTTGATTTTCTGGGCAAAGCAAAGGTTCTGCAAGTCCGTTGAAGCCGCAGGCGACTCTTTTGAAAACTCCTCTCGCCGCATGATCTTGGCCAGCATCCGGACAACTTCATCTTCGTCGAACAATCCCGTATTTAGGACCAGGTCAAAACCGCCCGGATCCCCCCACTCGGAATCGAAAAAGTAGCGGGTATAGGACATCCGCTCCCGATCGTTGTGATGAAGGAATTCCTCCGCCATGGCGGGAGATATTCCTTCATTTTGAATGAGGCGTTTTTGGCGAATGTCATCAGGCGCGACAACCCGGCACCGGAACACACCGAGAATCCCTCGAAGCAGGGCATGACCGCCCCGCCCCAGGATGACGTAATTGTCCTTCAGGGCGCATTCGTATACGATGGCCCGCATGATATCGAGGTATACGAGCTGCCGGTCTCTGAAAAAACGGTCTATCAAGCTAGGACTGCGCTCATCCACCCGCTCGATTTCCGCTCGCACATACCCGTATGAATTAGCGGCGGCAGCAAATCTTTCGTTATCGAGAAGCGACCAATTCAGCTCCTCCGCTACTTTCTTGCCGATAACGTCGCCGCTGCTGCCTAGCTCCCGGGAAATGGTCAATACGCCCATTTCCACTCCCTTTCATCAGGCGCGAGTCTGATAGGGCGATCCGTTCTTCCCGACCTATCGTTTTGCCTTCGATTATCGAATCAATGGTTTTCCGTATGGTCGTACAGCCGGGCAATAACGTCAAGGCAAGCAGGGACAACGCCAATATGCCCCGAATGGCTCGTCCCCGCCAACCGCTCGTACGCCCATTCACCTGCTGGCCCGCTTGAATTTTTCGAGTTGAACCCGGTAGTAGCGATTGCTGGGGTCCAATTCAATCGCCCTTTGGATGAGGGGGATGGCCTTCACAGGCTGCTTGCTCCGGTAATAAAGCTCGGCCAGCGTATCAAGATAAGGAGGCGTATCGGGGTCGATATCCAATGACTTTTTCGAAAGCTCGATCCCCCGTTCCAGATTTTTCATTTCAACCGCATGAAACCAAGCCAAACGATTCAGGGCCGGCGCGGAATCCGGAGTCAATTCCAGAACCTCCTGAAACACCTTTTTGGCCGAGTCTGCCTTGCCGTTCTCCCAAAGAAGATTTCCCAATTCGACCATAACCTCGGTGGCCCGGGGATACATCTCCTTCAACTCAAGCAACATGCGATGGGCTTCTTCCTGGCGGCCGCGGCGCTTCAAAAGGCGTGAAATGCGCACAAGCATTTCAACATTGGCCGGGTCAAGAGCCGCGCCGCGCCGGTAGAGCACAATCGCCTCTTTGTCCCTACGGCCTGCCTCCAGCAAGGCCCCAAGGCGAACATACGCATCCAGCCAGTCTGGTGTGAGTTCAACGACCCTTCGGTATGCCTTAATGGCAGCCGTACGGTCAGCCATTTCCGCCAGGGCCGCCCCGAGCTGATAATGGAGCCGGGCATTATTGGGGAATTGGGCGATTCCTTCGCGGAGAACTTTAGTAGCCTGAACCGTTTTTTTCTCGGTCAGCAAACGCTCCGCTTTCATGAGGAATATCCCCGCCGAAGGAGGAGCCTTCTCATCTGCGGGCGGGGGGGTTCTCGTCTTCAAACGGGCCCGAATCTCATTCAACCTCCGATTGAGGACAATATCCGCCGGATCACGGCGGGCCGCCTCCGCATAGGCAATCGCAGCCCCCTGAAAATTCCCGGAAGCGGCGTAAATATCGCCCATGAGAATACGCCCCTCTAAATGTCCCGGAGTATTCTTGAGCAGCACGTTGAGTTGTTTAATGGCTTCCTCGTTGCGCCCCAACTGAGCATATTTTTTCGCCAGCCGGAACTGGGCCAATAACGTATGCCTGGCTCCAACCTCAACCGCCTGGGCCAACCGCTTCACAGCCTCAAGGTTTTTTCCGCTCTTCTCGAGACGCAAGGCCTCTTCCATTATTTCTTTTTGACGGCTATCCGCTCCCGTTTCAACAATTTCACGAGAGCCCATCTTTCGGAATGGTTCCAAGCCCTTTTCAAAAAATCCATCCAGCCCGCTTTTCACCGTAATCAAAAATGATGGGACTTCAAGCGATATCCCGGAAAATGCCGTGCTCACGAAGAGAAGAACGGCCACTCCAACTGCCACCTTTAAACGTTTCCGATTTGCAGCAGGGTCCGGTGGCGCATCCGGACTCGCATCCGGCATTTTGAGAGAACCTTCAAGCGACGCATGCGGACTGATTGTCACCCTTTTGGCTTGAACATCTCCACGATGAAGACAACCCGGAAGAAGTTCAAGCCGTTTAACGGCAACGAGATTCCCTTCGCTGTGTCCCCGGTGGATTAATTCGTCCGCGGCAATTTTTCCTTCCGTCCGGGCTTTCGCGCCGAGTTCAAGCCGCCCATCGCCCTCGATATCACCGTGAAATTTTCCGTCTATCAGTAAATTTCCGGAAAAACGAAGCGACCCTTCCAACTGGATGGTGGGCCCTACGAAGGAATAGCCGGCTTCCGGTCGTGGAGGGAATTTTGAGGAGGTCATTGTGAGAGTCTCTCTCGTGGGGAACATTGGGACCAAATTTCTCAACCCCAAAAGGGCGTTTCTCTCATACTGCGGCTGATATTATCCATTTAATTTACGGCTTTGTACAGAATTATCAGGATTTCATTATCGTGATACGCGGTGAAACCAGTATAGGCACTGATCCCAGCCGCCATCGAGAATCAGGCGGTCCTGCCCGGGTGGGACGAACCACGAAGTCCGGGGGGCGCCGCGGACCGCCTCCCGGTAGGTCGCGGCGGATACCGATCCATCCTCCGAGATCCCGAGCCGTCGCAGCGCATTTGCCACAACTTTCCTCGTGTCAAAAGACGCCGCCGAGGAAACAAAATACACGCGGAACGTGCGCTCCGGCGGCAAAAGCCGTGCCGTAAAATGGACGACCTTTCCCGGCTCGACCGGCGCGGGCTTTCCTTCTTCTTGCGCGGAGCGGAACACTTCCTCCACGCGCCCCGACTCGTCCACCGCAAAACCGAACACATGCCGCCGGGCGCTCACCGCCAACTGCCCCACCACCAACACATCGGAATCGAAAATCTCGCCCCCGTTCAGGGGATGCCGGCGGCCCTCGGAGTCGATCCGCTCAAAAATCACTTTCAGCGCGGGCTCCGCCCAAAAGGCCGGATGACGGGGCTTCGCGCGCGGGCGCGGCGGAAGCCAAACAGAAAGCCATGACTCCGGCACGCCTTTCCGCGGCAACTCACCCCGGACATGGGCCAGATAGGGCCGGGAATCCGCCAAATATTCCGGCAGGCCCAAAATGTCCTTCACGCTCCGCCGGTAATACCGTCTTTGGCGCGGGCGGTTCATCACGATCGCCGCCCAGACACGGACCCGATCCGGCCCCAATGCATACGCGCCATATACGGCGGCGTCGGCCGCCAGCATCGAAGCCGCATATACCGCCGACCCCTCGCCGTAGCCTCCCCGCTGCACCTTCGGCCAAAAACCCCTTTTCGGGTGATCGTCGTTCAGCTTCCGATCCATCTCCCTCCGAACCGCCGCCAAAGCCTTTCCTTGTTTTTGCCCAATGGCGATTTCTTCATCCAGCCGGCCAAACACCCCGCTCCGATCTGCCGGCGGCTTCACTGAGGATTGACTCAAACTCGACTCCTGCCACGAAACGCCGTTTCCTCCGTCGATCACCTCAAACAGCGCAGACTTTTCCAATGCGCCGCGAATCGCCTTCTCGATCCGCTCGCTGAAACCGGTCCGCAAACCGGTCCGCGCCTCCGGAAACGCGGCGATGACGACCCGGAGCCCGCGCCTGGGCAATCCGTCGTTTTGGGCGGAGCGGTCCCCTCTCCTGCGGCCCGAGATGACCTTCCGGTTCCGGCGGACTTCCTTCTCGAGCGCCGATACGATTTTCCCGCCCGCTTCGGCCACAGAGGGAATCTGTCCGAAGACATCCTGCCAGGGGATCGGTTCGTAGCGGGCGCAGGCCGCCAGGATGACGGAAAGGAAAATCAAAAACAGCGCGTATGCGTAACGAGATACCAAGGGTGGGTACCTTCTCAGGCTTCCCTGCGGGCGGAATCGATCGCGGCAAGTGTCTTGAGCAGGGGAGCCAGGTCATCGAGCGCGATCATGTTGGGGCCGTCGGAAAGCGCCTCGTCCGGGTTCGGATGACATTCCAGGAAAAAAGCGTCCACCCCGACTGCCGCCGCCGCCCGCGACAGGGGCGCCACCATCCGGCGGTCTCCGCCGCTCCGGCTTCCCAGCCCCCCCGGCGCCTGTACGCTATGCGTCGCGTCGAACACGATCGGACATCCCGTCTCCCGCATCAGAACCAAAGAGCGCATATCGGAGACCAGATTGTGATAGCCGAACGAAGTGCCCCGCTCGGTCAGAAGGATTTGATCGCAACCCGCCTCCCGGAGCTTCGCCACAACATTATCCATGTCCTGCGGCGCGAGAAACTGGCCCTTTTTCACGTTCACCGGCTTGCCCGTACGACCGGCCGCCAGAAGCAGGTCCGTCTGCCGGCAGAGAAAAGCGGGAATCTGAATCGCATCGAGCGCCCGCCCCGCCTCCCCCGCCTCCTCGGCGGTGTGGACATCCGAAAGCACGGGCAGACCGCTGGCCTCGCGCACCGAGGCGAGGATTTTCAGACCATCCGCCAGACCCGGCCCCCGGGCTGAGGAAATCGAGCTGCGGTTCGCCTTATCGTAGGAGGCTTTGAAGATGGTCTTCATTCCGGAGGCGAGACCCGCCTCCCGGACGGCTTGGGCGCATTCGAGCGCGAGGGATTCGCTCTCGATCAGGCATGGTCCCGCAATGACGGCCGGCGGGGCGCCCGCGCCGATAGAGACGCCGCCGATTTCGACCGCTTTTCGATCAACAGACAAGCTGAGGGTTCCTTAAAATCCGGGCGGCTTTCCTTCACACCGAATTTAGCATACCAGACTTCCCGCATGGGCGGCCCTTCTCTCAAGGAATCCCCCTCGCCATGATGGATGGCCATTCGCCACCCGCAGAGGTATCTGCGGGCGCAAGGCCAACTCCGCAAGCGCGTCGCTTTCCCGCCCTGGGTTGGTACCGCCCGGCGCTCTCCGTTAATTTTGCCCCTGCCTGAAATTCAACTCCTTGGCCACTTTGCGGAGAATCGAGTCGTCCAACATTTCGGACTTGGTAAAATCGGGGTGCTTTTTGATCCAGCCGAGCTTGACCTGCTTGTCCGCCATGTCGTTGAGGTAATTTCTCACTTCATCATTAATAAACACCTGCGTCTGAAGCCGTTGGACCACGGGCAACATGATTTTGACGGAGGTCTTTACGCCCACCTCAACCAGGGCATCCGTATAAACTTCCGCGTATTTTTTCGGATTTTTCTTCAGCAGCATATGGGCCTTGAGCCAGCCGCGGAAATATTTTTCGTAAAGCTCGGGATGGTTCTTGAGCGTCCTCGGATTGGCGATATGCATCAACCGGGTTTTATCGAAGCGGCAGAAATTCTCGATCTGCCGTATCTTGCCTTTCTGCTTGGCGATCTCCGTCTTGGGATCCCCGACAATAGCGGCGTCCACCGTCCCCCCCAGAAGCAGGGCCATCCGTTCCGTCGTGTTGGCGCTCATCCAGGTGATATCGCTTTCCTTCAGTTTGTAATACGGCAGGACGTATTGCTTAAAGGAAAAGTCGACGCTCGTCCCTTTTTTGGTGGCGAACGACTTTCCCTTCAAATCTTTGATGCTCCGGATTTTGGATTTTGTCAGCACCCAAATTCCCGAGGTTTTGCACACGTTTGCGGTAACGCCAATCCCGACGACCTTCGCGCCTTTGGCCAGGGCCGTGGAAAAGGGGGAGAATCCCGTCGTCCCGGTATCCAGATCGTTCTGGATGATGGCATTCCGCATCAGCTTTCCTTGCTTGAAATGGCCGATGCTGTATTTCAATCCCTCCTGCTTCCAATACCCCATCTTGTCGGCCACAATTTCATAGGAGCCCATCAGGGAGCGGTGGGCGCCGATCCGCAGCTTGGCCGCTTCCGCCGATGTCCCCAAAGTGAGAAGACCCAATGCGATGACGAACGAGAGGGCACTGCCGAAAATACGTCTCATAGTCCTTCTCCTCTAGTTTGGGATAACTCCTAGTGTGGGAAACTCCTCCGTCTTTTCCGGCCCCTTTGACCGGAATCCAAACATACATGCGGCAGCCATCCATCCAGCCCCGTAGGAAGCCGGAAGATGATCAGCACGTTAAGAATGAAAGCGATGATTCAGTATGGTAAATCAGTTTGATGACCGCAGCAAATGACGAACCCGCCATTGGCCGGATGGCTCATCATACCAGACAAATTCAGCGAGAAAAATTCCACCCGAGCCAGGCGATGAGATCCTTAAGGGATTGCGCCAGCGCTCCGGGGAAGTCTCGAAGGTGAAAGAGCGGGGGCGAATCGTTGAGAAGGCGTACGGCATTTCGGCGGGAGGCGTGAATCGCGCCCCTGCCCTCTGAAGCTACCCGGTTTTTTTTGGGGACTATACGAAGAGCTCTCCGCGGGCTTTCTTCGCCGCAGAGATGAAAGACTTGAATATTGGATGGGGGGCATAGGGCGCGCTCTTGAATTCCGGATGAAACTGGCAGGCGAGAAAAAACGGATGACCGGGCAGTTCGATCATCTCGACCAGCCGCTCGTCCGGAGAAAGGCCGGAGAAGCGCAGTCCCCCCTCCTCCAAATTCTCCCGGTAGGCATTATTGACCTCGTAGCGGTGGCGGTGGCGCTCCTCGATGCGCGTGGCGGAGCCGTACACCTGAGAAGCCAGCGAGCCCGGCCGCAGGATTCCGGGGTAGGCGCCCAGCCGCATCGTCCCCCCCATGACGACGCCCTCCTGATCCGGCATCAGTGCCACGACGGGATGGGGCGTATCGCCCGAAAACTCCGCGCTGTTCGCGCTCTCGAGACCGCAGACGTTCCGGGCGTATTCGACGATGGCGCACTGCATGCCCAGGCAGATCCCGAAGAAGGGCACGAGGCGCTCGCGCGCGTAGCGCACGGCCTCGATTTTTCCCTCGATCCCGCGATGGCCGAAACCACCCGGGATGAGCACCCCGTGAATCTGGGAAAGCAGCTGGGCAGAGCCCTTCTCTTCGATCTCCTCGCTGTCCACGTAGCGGAGGTTCACCTTGACGTCGTTGGCCAGCCCGCCGTGAAAAAGCGACTCGGAAAGACTCTTGTAGGATTCCTTCAGGTCAACGTATTTCCCGACGATGGCGATCTCGGTCTCTAGCGTGCATTCCCGCGTCTTCTGGACGATCTCTCTCCAGCTGGCCAGATCGGGCTCTCCGGCTTTCTTCAGATCGAGGCGATCGACGATGATCTGATCCAGCCCCTCTTCGTTGAACTTCAGGGGAACCTCATAGATGTTGCCCACGTCGATGGCGGTGATCACGGCGCTGGGGGATACGTTGCAGAACAGCGATATCTTCCGCTTGATGTCCGAGTCGAGCGGATTCTCCGTGCGGCAGAGCAAAACGTCGGGCTGAATGCCGATCTCGCGCAGCTTCATGACCGAGTGCTGCGTCGGCTTCGTCTTGAGCTCCTCCGACGTCTTGATGTAGGGGATGAGCGTCACGTGGATGATCAGGACGTTTTCCGCCCCGAGGTCGAACCGGAACTGACGGATGGCCTCCAGGAACGGAAGGCTCTCGATGTCGCCGACCGTCCCCCCGATCTCGCATAAAACGATGTCTTCACCGTGGTCCACCGCGCGGAAGCAGGTTTTGATCTCGTCCGTGATGTGGGGGATGACCTGAACCGTCCCGCCCAGATACTCCCCTTCCCGCTCCTTGGTGATGACGTTGTTGTAGATTCGCCCCGCCGTGAAATTGTTTTCCTTTCGCATGCGGGCGTGCGTGAACCGCTCGTAGTGGCCCAGGTCGAGGTCGGTCTCGGCGCCGTCGTCAGTGACGAAAACTTCCCCGTGCTGGAAGGGGCTCATCGTGCCGGGATCGACATTGAGGTACGGGTCGAACTTCTGGAGGGTGACGCGGAGGCCGCGGGCCTCAAGCAGCGCGCCGATAGAAGCAGAGGAAAGCCCCTTCCCCAGCGAGCTGAGCACCCCGCCCGTTATGAAGATGTATTTGGCCACTGGCCGATCTCCTGCTCGATCGCGGCCCTCAGGGCGGGCACATCGTGAAGCCGCTCTAAATCCTCGGGGACATCCACCCCGATCGAATCGTTTTCCACATGGACCACCCGGATTCGCGCGCCGTCCGACAGAAACCGCAACTGCTCCAGGCTTTCCGCCTGCTCGAGCGGGCTCGGGGGGAGGGAGGCCATCCGGAGCAAATAATCCCTCCGGTAGGTGTACAGGCCCAAATGCTTAACGGGCCGGGGGCGGAGCGCCTCCCAGCCCTCCCGGAGGGCTTCGGCTGGGTCCGGCCCCACTCGACTCACCTCGCGAAAGTAGGGTATCGGGGAACGCGAGAAGTAAAGCGCATCCCCTGCTCCATCCACCACTACCTTTACCACGTTTGGGTCCAGAAAGTCCTCCGCTTCCCGAATCGGCACCCCCAAAGTGGACATCGTCGGGGGAGAATCCCCGAGCATGGGCGCTACGACGGCGTCCACATCCTCCGGATGAATGAGCGGCTCATCGCCCTGAACGTTGACGAAACACCCGAATTTTTCGAATTCGGCGCCTGACGCCACTTCGGCCACGCGGTCCGTCCCGCTCGGATGGTCCGACCGGGTCATGCAGACCTCTCCGCCAAACGCGCGGACCGCATCGGCGATGCGCTCATCGTCGGTGGCGACAACCGCACGCTCCACCCGCCGGGCCCGGCGGGTCCGGCGGTAAACGTGTTCGATGATGGGATGCCCCAGCAGATCGGCGAGCGACTTGCCTGGAAACCGCGTCGAGCCCCACCTCGCCGGAATGACGGCGAGCACGCCCGTCTCATGATCACCCACCAATACCGGACCCCCGCCTAATAAGCGTTCTGACTCACGAAACCCTTCCAGATGGTCAGCCACATGATCTTCAGGTCCAGCGACGGCGACCAGTTCTCAATATAATACAGGTCGAACTCAATGCGTTTTTCGATGGACGTATCGCCCCGCCAGCCGTTCACCTGGGCCCACCCTGTCATGCCGCTTTTCATCTTGTGGCGCAACATGTAGCCGGGCACCGAACTCCGAAAATCCTCCACGAACACCGGTCGCTCGGGTCTGGGCCCCACCAGGCTCATCTCGCCGCGCAGGACGTTGATCAGCTGAGGCAGCTCGTCCAAGCTCGTTTTCCGCAGGAACGCGCCTATCACCGTCCGCCGGTCATCGCCGGGGCTGGCCCATACGGCCCCGGTCTCTTTCTCGGCGCCCACGCGCATCGAACGGAACTTGTGCATCTGGAACCGCACGCCGTCCAGCCCCATCCTTTCCTGCGAGTAAAACAGGGGACCCGGGCTCGTGACTTTCACCAGAATCGTGATCAGAATGATGAGAGGGCTGAAAATGATGAGAGCAAGACCGCCGACGAGGATGTCCATGATCCGCTTGGCGATCCGGTTCCACCCCAGGAGCGGCGTCTGGGAGAGGAGAATGACCGGAAGCCCGTCCAGCTCCTCAATGCCGGCGTTGAGGCTCATCCGCTCCACCAGATCGGGAACGACGCGAAGGTCGGCGCTGGAGTCGGCCAAGGCGTCGAACAGCCGATCCTGCGCGGCCTGCAACCCCGTGGGGAGGACGACGTACACCTCATGGATTTCCTCGCGCTCCACGATCCCGTGCGCATCTTCCAGCCGGCCCAAAACCGGGCGGCCGTCCACTTCGCTCTCCGAAGTTTCCTCCTCGGCGAGATGGCCCACCACCTGGAACCCCAGGAAGCGGTAGTTCTCGAGTTGCCTCGCCGTGCGCTGCGCCAGCGGGGAGGTTCCGGCCACGAGAATCCGCCGCATGTCCACCCCCCGGCGGCGGAGCCTCCTGATCGCCGACCAGGCCAACCGGCGGTAGAAGAACAAGAATACCGGACCCAGTCCCATAAAGAGAAGCACCACCACCCGGCTGTAGCTTTTCTCCCGGTAGAAGAAGGTGAGCGCCGTGATCATCAGGACCGTCCACGCCATCGTCCGCGCGAGGCGGCTGATCTCGACCGTGCTCTTCAGCCCGACGCGGTACCAATAGAGGTGGGTCAGACGGGAAGCCAGGAGCCACGCCACCCAGACGAAGGGAAGAAGGATCAGATAATCCGTCACCGGAGGATACCCCTGCGTGACGGGAATCAGCTCGATTCGGAAACGCAGCAGGTAGGCCAGCAACCAGGAGACCGTGAGCGCCACGAGATCGCTCGCGAAGAGCAGAACGACGTTGAGCTGGCCGTACCTTTTCAGCATGCTTCGACAGTCCTATCGTTTTGCCAGTGAGCCGGCCCGTCCGAGATGGGCGTTCCAGCTCCGCAAAAACCACTCCTCCGCCCGCTCCTTGAAGCGAGCGCGCTCGAAACGCATCGCGTTGGACCGCGCATCATCGGGGCGGAATTGCTCTTCCGACCTCTCGAACCGCTCCACCGCCCGGACCAACGCCTCCACCTCGGGCCGCTCGAAGTATACGCCGGTCGACCCGCCTTCATCGGCCTCCAGATCAGCCCACCGCGCGAGACCCGGAGGAGGCGCGTATTCCTCGCGGTTGAGCGCCCGGACCGTCTCGAGCGCACCTCCCGCCCCCAGCGCGATCACCGGGCGACCGCACGCCTGCGCCTCGAGGGGCGTAATACCGAAATCCTCCTCGCCCGGGAAGACAAACGCCCGGCAGCCGGCGTAGAGCTCGGCGAGGGCTGCGTCATCCTGCCAGCCAAGAAACGCCACGTTCGATTTTCCGAGCTTCCGGACCCGCTCGAAATCCTGACCGTGGCCCACCACCTTGAGGGGCCTGCCCAGCCGGTTAAAAGCCTCGACCGCCACATCCACTTTTTTATACGGCGCGAAGGCCGAGACCACGAGATAGTAATCTCCTCCGCCCTCCCGGGGGCGGTAGGTCTCCGCATCCACCGGCGGGTAGAGCACCCCCGCCTCGCGCCCGTAGAAGCGCCTCACCCGATCCGCCACCGTGTGGCTGATGGCAACGAACTCGTGAACCCGCTCGTTCGCCTCCAGATCCCATTTTCGAAGGTACTTCATCACCCGGGGGACGAGCCACTTCGCCGGGCCCGTCACCCGGCCCCCGCCGAAATATTCCTCATACGCCGACCACGCGTAGCGCACCGGCGTGTAGCAATAGCACAGGTGAAAAGCCCGGTCGTCCCCCCGCGCGCCCTTCGCCACGCAATGGCTGCTCGAGAGGATAAAGTCGTAGCCCGAGAGATCGAGCATCCGAACCGCCGCCGGCATCAGGGGAAGATAATAGCGGTACTTCTTTTCAATCCCCGGCATGTACTGAAGCGGGCTCGTCCGGATCCGGTGTCTTGCGATTACGGGAGACACCGAATCCTCGATATGCAGCAGGGTGAAAATATCGGCGTCCGGGAAAATCTCGCAGAACACCTCCAGGCACTTTTCTCCGCCCCGCATTCCCGTCAGCCAGTCGTGAACGATGGCGACCCGCATCACCCGCCGCCTTTCCGAAGAACGATCACCACGTAGCGGCAATACCGCTGGAGACCCGGAAAGACTCTCAGGAACAAGGCATCCACCATCTCCAGAAAAGCAATCAGCGGCCGCCACCGGAACTGGCGCCGGATCATCGAAAAAAGCTGGTACCCCCGGAGTTCGACATCGGGAAAATGCCGCCGGAGCCTTTCGACATCGGCGTGCCGAAGCGGCTCTTCATCCTCCGTGCGATCCTTGCCCCGGTAGGGAACGTGCTTCCGAACAAATTCGAGAACGGGATTGCCGCCCCAGGGTTCGCTGAACACCGCCACCCCGCCCGGCCGGAGCACGCGCGCCATCTCCCGGCCGCCGTGGTCGAGGTCCACATGATGGAGGATCGCGTTCCCGTAAATGGCGTCGAACACCGCGTCCCCATACCCGAGGTGCTCCCCCGCCATCTCCTGCAGATGGACGCGCTCGCCGACACCGTTCGCGCGGGCCCGCCGGATGGAGAGGACGTTGTTGCCGTGTGCGATGTCGAAGGCGAACACTTCGCCGCCCCGGCGGGCCAGGGAGGTCGCGCTCATCCCGTCCCCGGTGCCGTAGTCGAGCACCCTTTTCCCGCTCAGATCGCCCAGCAGGTCGAACGTATCGCGGACCCAGCTTTCATGATCGACATACGCGGAATCCTCGAAACGCAGTTCATGATCCGCCAGACCCTTTTCGCGGCTGGCCCCCCTTGTCTCGTGAAACTCGCGCTCCCGCCGCAGACGCTCCTGGCTCAAGCTGTCTCCCCCGAAGGCGCATCGATCAGGTGAAATTCGCGTTCCTGACTCAAACTGTTACGCCTCAGTTCGTATCAATTTAGATATTTTAATCAATAAGTCCATTATGTTCATTTTAAGCGCCAATATTTTCCGACTATCCGTGCCGATCACGGGTTTTTCCGACCATGCGTGCCCGCCACGGCATCCTCATACGCCTGAAGCGTCCCCTCGGCCAGCCGCCGCCAGGAAAATTTCTTCGCGCGCTCCAGCGATTTTTCGGCGAGCCGCTTGCGGTGAGGCGCGTCGTCCAACATGCGGAGCATCCCGTCCCGGAGCGGCCCGGCTTCTCCCTCGGGAACGATCACCCCCGCCTTTCCCACCACCTCGGGCAGGGACGCCGCATCGGAAACGATGGCGGGCGTCCCGCAGCCCATCGCCTCAAGGGGGGGATATCCAAACCCTTCATATCGCGAGGGAAACACCAGCGCACATGCGGAGGCATACACCCCCTGGAGCGCCTCGTGCGACACATCGCCCAGAAACACCACCTCATCGCCCAGCCGGAGCCGCGCCAATTCCCCTTCCAGACCGTTCCGTGTTCCGGTGAGAACAAGGCGGACGACCGCCGACCGCTCCCGGACCATCGTGAACGCCTCCAGAAGGAGGGGGATATTTTTATGGCTCTTGTGATTGCCCACATAAAGAAAATACGGTGCGCCCCCGGCGGCGCCCAGACCGGGCGGCGGACCGGATAATATCCCCTCTCCCCAGCCGGGCGGAAGGGCGTTATACGTCAGGCGGACCTTCCCGGGGGCCACGCCCAGATGGGCGACGATATCCCGGCGCGAATGCTCCGACACCGTGAGTACGAGCCTCGCCCGCCGGGCCGTCCGGCGCGCCAGGAACCACGAAACCCGCCAAGCCAGGCGCGACGGGCAGAGTTCGGGAAACAGCTGGTGGATGAGATCGTGAACGGTCGCCACCATCGGCGTCCGGCCCACCAGGGGCGCTGCGTAATGCGGATGATGCACCAGATCGAGATTTTCCCTCCCCACCGCGCGCATCAGGCGCACCTGCTCGGCAAGCGTGTAGGGGGGCGCTTCAACCTCGACGACTGAAAAATTTTCTCCCGGAACGGCAAACCGATCCCGATCGGCTTTCTGAATGAAAACAGTGAATTCGTGACTGGTGTCGAGCCGGGCCAGACCACCGATCAGGTTTCTGAGATAGGTGCCGATACCGCTCATGAACATCATGCGCGCGTCAATGCCTATACGCATCTCCGCACCGCCTGGAACACCGCATCGACATCGAGTTGACGCATGCAGGAATGGTGACCGCAGATTTCCAGCCCGCAACCCTCGCATTCAATCCGTTTCCGGATCAGAACCACGGAGGACCCTCGCGGGCCCCATTCACTCGGCTCGTTGGTCCCGCTGAACAGGCAAATCAGAGGGACATCCAGCGCGGCGGCGATGTGAGATGGGCCGGTGTCGTTCCCGATGTAGAGGGCGCACTGCTGAGCCACCGCCATGAACGAGCGCAGATGCGGGAGCCGCCCGCAGAGATCGATAAACCGCCGGTCGAGGCGGATCTCTTTTATCGCGGTGAGGATGTCGTCGGCCACCGGCCTGTCCTCCGACCCGCCGAGCAGGACAACCCGAACGGGGAGGTCCGCGATGATGCGCCTGATCAACTCCGAATACTTCTCCATCCCCCAGCGCTTCGTCGACGTCCCCGCGCCCGGGTGGATGCCGATCAGGATCCGGGAGCCGTCCACCCCGTGCGACCGGAGCAGTGCGCGGGCCTGGTCGATTTCGGCCTTCTCCAGCTTCAGGCTCGGGTTGGTGGTTTCGACCCGCCCCAAGCCAGCGGACTCCAGCAGGGCAAGGTTGTTCTCCACCTGGTGGCGTCCCTGGACTTCAGGCACCTCGGCGTCCAGTGCGAAGCCGAAGCCCGTGTGCCCCCGGCCCACCAGGTAGCGGACGCCTGCCAGCCGGGCCGCGAGGATGAGCTGAAAATCGCCGCGCAGATCGACTGCCAGGTCGTACGGCCCGCCAATCTCCTCCGTCCGCTCGCGGAGGCGCCGGGCCAGTGCCGCGGCTGCCCTTATCCCCAGGCGGGATTTTTTCGGCCGAGTGAGCCAGGGCGCCTCAAATTCCAGAAGCGCCGCTCCCGAGGCCTTCCCCAGGCTCTGTTGCAGCAATGGACGCGCCCAGGGGCCGACGACCAGGTCGATGCGCGCTTTCGGGAAATGCTGGCGGAGGGCCTTCAATGCGGGAAACGAAAAGAGAACGTCACCCAGATGATCCGGGCGCATCACGAGAATGCGGTCTATCGACTCGGGAAACTCGCCCTTGGGGGGGTACAACTTTCCCCCGAGGGCATCCACCGCCCGAAAAAGACTTCTCGCCCAGAAGCCCCGGTAAGCGTATTTTCGTTTGAGCGGCGCCCGGGGAGACGGGGGTGCGCTTCGAGGCGCCTCGGGGGGGGTGACGCGCCCCCACTTCGGGTCCACCACCAACCTCGCACGGGGGGGAAAAACCTCAACCCTTGCCTCTTGTTCCGAACCTTCCCCATGCACGGAACCAATCGGAAGAAGAGACTGTTTGTCATCCGTCCTGTTCATGCTCGTTTATTCGCTCTCCGTTGGACGGGGCCGAAATTTCGACCGGAGCAACTTTTCCACCGCGGCGGTTCCCTCGGAAGTGACCCCCCTGCCAATATAAACCAGCGTAGCGTACAAAACGGCGCTGATAAACAGCCGGAGAATCAGAGGCCCAGGAAGCCAAATCAGCGCGGCTCCCGCTAACAGGGCCGCGCCAGCGGACCGCAAGGCCGCCCCTCCCGCCGGAAGCCCGACACTCGGCCTGAGCACCGCCAGACCGGCCGCCATCAGGAAACCTTGCGTTATCAATGTCGCCCAGCTCGCCCCCACGATGCCATAAGAAGGAATCAGCACGGCGTTCAGAGCAATGTTCAAAAGAGCGAGCAGCACGGCGTAGGCGGTAAAGAGCCCGGCCCGGCCTACCGCCACAGCGCTTGTCACCATCACGTAAAGGACGAAACTGAACAACATCGCGGGGGCCAATATCTGGAGCACCCTCAAAGCTGGCTCATACCCGCCACCGTACACCAGATCGATGATCTCCCCGGCCAGAAGATACCCGCCCACCGCCACGGGCAACCCCGCCACAACGGCGACCGAGATCGCCACGCGGTACAGCTGATACACCTTCCCGGAGTCACCGCCGCCGTGGGCGCCGGAAAGAAGGGGGAGAAGGGAGGCCGTGATGGCCATCGGAGCGATGGTCAAAGATCCCGTCAGCTTATAAACCGCTGAATACATCCCCACAGAAAAATCGTCCGTCATCCACCCCAGCATCAGAATATCGGTCTGCGCATAAGCGACGAGGAAAAAATTCGCGACACCGACGGGGACTGCCATCCGCAGGAGCCGAAGCCAAAAAGAGAAATCAATTCGCAGGACCGGCCGAATTTCACGAAAAGAGCGCCGCGCCAGAATGAAGAAACCGGGAAGATACGCCGCCAGCTGAACGCCGATGAGCGCGGGAATCGGCCAGCGGGCCCAGGCAGCGGCGATGAGACACGCCGAGGAGAGAAATTCGCTCCCGACGCCAAGCGCGATTGGAACTGACATCTTGAGGCCCGCCTCGAACGGCGCATCGAAGATCATTCGAAACGAGGCCACCCGGAACGAGACAAACAGCAAGAAAGAGGCAACGAGCGTGGACCAGAGTGGCACTCCGGCGTGACTGGGAGGAATGGCCAACAACCAGGCTGCCAGCCAGCTCAGGATCGCGAGAAGCACCTTGAGAAGGAGCGCGCTGCCGAGCAGGCGGGGAGCACCTTCCCGGTCACGAGCAATTTCGCGGACCAGAATGGTATAAAGCCCCACGTCCGTGAATACCGCGAACACTTCAGCAAATGCGAACGCAAGGGAGTAAACGCCAAAACCGCGCACACCGAGCGTCCGCGCCAATACGACAATCACGGCAAGGCGGAGAAGCCGCTCCGCCCCTCTTCCGGCAAGCACCCAGCCGGAATTCTTCGCGGCCGCCGCCATCCGGCTCATTCAGGATTTCCCTCTATCACGTTCATTCCCCTAAGAATGCGCCTTTTCGTAAATGGCGTGGGTCTTTTCGGCAATGACCTCTCAGCTGTACTCACGGATAGCCCGCTCTCTTCCTGCACGCGAAAGCTGCTCGCGCAAGCCACCCTCGTCGCGGAGTCGGCGAATACACTCTCATCTGAAACGAAAACACCCGCAGACCCACACATGTTGTTGATTCGGCCTGCAAGAGTTATCATTAAACTCCGCCAGGCAGTTTTCGTACGGTAATATGACTGTGAATATTACAAAATTCAACGATTCTATTCGAAAAATGTCGGTTGGAGGAAAACGGGAAATTTCGTGATGCCCATTGTCAACAGGCTCATCGACATATACGAGCAACGGGGTTTCTTGGTATCGACCGGGCTCAACCCCTGCCACTTTGAAAACTTCAAGCCGGCATCGTTTACCTGGCTAATTAAAGAGAGCAAAAACCATACCGACGGCCTGGGAATTTCCACTCAGGAGATATACTTTCTCGAATGCCTCTTCGAGGAATTCTCTCCCAAGAACATCTTTATCGTCGGGAATTCTTTCGGCTGGAGTACGTTTGCCATGTCTCTCCTCAATCCCGCCTCCAAGATCGTGGCCATCGACTCCGGTTTCAGCAAGAACTCACTCGACGGTATCGATTTCACCAACAGGACAGCAAAAGAGGAAAACCTGCGGAACGTCCTGGCGCTCCAGGCCGCTTCGCCGCAGGATGTGGAGGGCGTGGTCAAGTCGAGCTTCGAAGGTCCTGTTGATTTTGTGTTCATCGACGCCATGCATACCAACGAGCACATTCTCCTCGATTTTACTGCGGTGCAACCTGTATCCGCCGAGAACTGCGTGTTTCTGTTTCACGACATTCATCAATATGATCTCCACGAATCCTTTGGCAGGATTAAAAACAGCGTGGGCGGTCACGCCAGCATCCTGCTAGGAACCACATCGGGGATGGGAATCGTTTGCGCAGGCGATCCGCCTCCGGGCGTTCTGAGGACGATAAAGACATTTTCGGCCAATGAAAAAGCGATTCCCGTCCTCAAGGAGGAGATCAACAAACTGAAGCACCCGCGACTCAAGAAATACCGGAACTCCGTTCAAAAGCGGATACGGTTTATTCGCGAACTGTTTGGAAAGCTCAATCATGCCTGATCGGCATTCAGCCTCCGCAATGAATCTTCCCCGCCCCTCACCATCAAATCATCCTTGGGACTTCGCCGCCCGGACGTTCCAAGCAAATCGTCAATGACGTCACCCTTGGGCTGCATTTCGAAGAATCGACCGTTCCTCTCGCCCGACCGAGGAGAACGCCCGGTGAGTGAATCTTTGAATGCGTTCATCCGGATCGATTTCGGCCGGTGTCTTAAGCTGGAATTTCATGGCACTCCGATTGCCAACGGCACCGCTGAAGATAGTGGTGTAGCGGTCCTGAATTGTGCTAATTTGCGAGCGCTCGCAAATGTGGGTGGGAAACGTAGGTTCACACCGGACAAACAGAATTACACAGGAGAGGGAATTGTCTCTTAAACCGATATGTCTCATTAACCCCGTCTCTCCTTTTCTGCTGGATGAGCGGGTTTTCATGAGTTTGGGGATTCTCAAAATCGCTGCCGTCCTCGAACGATCTGGCCGCCCGGTCGAATTTCTCGACTTGTCCGGGATCGTTAATTACGAAGACGCTTTAATCGACTATTTAGCCAATACCGATTGCACGATTTTTGGGCTGACCGCCACCACTCCCCAATTTCCGTCTGTGGTCAGGATTCTGAATGTCATCCGGGATCGCATCAAAGGCGCAAAAGTGATCCTGGGGGGGCCGCACGTTACATTGGTAAACGCCGCCTACAAACGCGAAATAACCAAGGGGACCGAAGGCAGGGGCCTGAAATCGTTTACTCAGCTAATCGATTTGTTCGATGTGGTAGTGGCGGGGGACGGAGAAGAAGCCATCTTCCATGCCCTGGACCCTTTTGCCCCTAAAGTGATCGATGCGGACGATTCCAAATCCCCCTTGTGGCTGTCAAATTCCAAGTTCGACGATTCGCCCTTTCCGGCTCGTCATTTAATCGATGTCGATAGCTACAGATATTTTATCAACAACGAACGGGCCCTAAGCCTTATTGCTCAGCTCGGTTGCCCGTACAATTGCGGCTTCTGCGGAGGAAGGGATTCATCTGCGTTCAGGAGAATCCGCCAAAGATCTTCGGAAAACATCGTCGAGGAAATCGTCCATCTCCACCATGAATACGGCGTCAAGGGCTTCATGATGTACGATGACGAACTAAACGTAAATCCCAAAATAATTGAATTTTTGAACCTTGCTTCCGACGCCCAGCGTGAAATTGGGGTCGAATTCCAGATGCGGGGATTTATCAAATCAAACCTATTTACGAACGAGCAGGCCGAAGCGTTGTATCGAGCCGGATTCCGGTGGATTCTCGTCGGATTCGAATCAGGCTCCCCGAAAATCCTCAAAAATATCAACAAGAGGGCAACCCGGGACGAGAACACACGATGCATGGAAATTGCCAACCGTCACGGCCTGAAGGTGAAAGCTTTAATGTCCGTGGGGCACCCCGGCGAATCGGAAGAAACAATTAAAGCCACGCGCGACTGGCTGGTGGAAGTAAAACCGGACGATTTTGACGTGACAATCATCACGACATACCCCGGGTCTCCATATTTCGATCATGCCGTACCCCACCCAACCGAGAAAAAAGTATGGGTTTATACATACGGCGGGGATAATCTCTACAGCGTCGAATTGGATTATGCGGCCGTTCCGGATTATTACAAAGGAGACCCCGAGGGAGGATACAAGTCCTACGTATACACCGATTACCTGAGCGCAGAAGACTTGGTGAACCTGCGGAATAAAATGGAAAAAGATGTGCGCAATCAATTGAACATCCCGTTTAACCCTTCCTCGCCCGCAATTCGATACGAGCATTCCATGGGCCAGTCCGGGCCGCTCCCTGACAATATTCTCAGGACAGCCGTAGGCAGTTGGAATAACAGAACTCTCAATCCAAAGCCGCGGGCTGGTTTGCGTGGGGGGTGAACGGCAATTCCAAATTCCATTGTGGGAGTGAACAAAGCCCTCGCGGAAGGCAACGAGAGATGAAGATCCTCCTGTTTTCTCCCTTTCACAGCACCTTGGGAGGAATGGAGCAGGCATCCCAAAATCTGGCGAGAAAGTTTGTCTCCCTCGATCATCAAACCCTTGTCATCACCACTCCCGATCACGCCCGGGCAGCCCCTTCCATCCCGGGCGTCGAAGTGCACGGCGTTCCTCTCGCCAAGATGCCGAGACGGCTCCGCCGCCTGTCGCGAATGGGCCGCTACCTCCGCGATTTCCCGGCGAGCGCCCGGGCCGTCCGCTCAATCGCCGCTTCCGAGCGTCCCGACATCGTCCTCATGATCTGCCAACGTAACCGCGGAGTCTACGCCACCTGTTTTCCCGATACGGCCGTGACGGCCACCCTCCAGAATTCGACCCCGGCGGTCACGGCTTTCGACCTGTGGAACCTTCGGCGCTGGCTTGGCCGATGTGACTGGATTTTCTCCGCATCGGAATACACCCTCAATGACACCATTCGGGAGGTCCCTGAGATTCAGCGGCGATGCGAGTCCGTGCCAAATGGCGTCGATTTGGAGTTTTTCGAAACCGACGCCTCTCCCCGGGAAACGGGCCCCTACATTTTCTTTATCGGGCGAATGGTTTTCCAGAAAGGGGCGGACATTCTCATCGAGGCCTTCCGCAAGATCGAAAAGGAAGTTCCCGATATCCATCTTCTGATGGCCGGTGACGGCGAGGACCTCGAACGGCTGCGGCATCAAGCCTCTGATCTGAGCGGCCGGGTTCTTTTCCATGGAGCGGCCAAAAGAGAAATCGTTCCATCCCTCATCCGAAATTCCTTGTTTCTTGTCGTGCCCTCTCGATTCGAACCTCTGGGAATCGTGAACATTGAGGCCATGGCGGCGGGCAAGGCCGTCGTGGCGAGCCGGGTCGACGGAATCCCCGAGGTTGTGGCCGATGGAGAAACGGGCCTCCTCGTCCCTCCCGAAGACCCCGACGCTCTGGCAGAGGCGATACTTCGTCTCGCACGGGATTCTTCTCTTCGGGAGGAAATGGCGCAAAAGGGGAGAATTCGGGCTAAGGCCGAATTTACATGGGAGACCATCGCGAAGCGCTACCTGGACCGATTTGAATCGCTCTTGAAATCCCGGTCCATGGCCCACTGACGTCCCGCAAGCGAAGGCCCACCCACCGCCAGGACACGCACCCCTCGCTTTCCGTGGTCAAAATAGACAAGTGAGAATTTTATCCTTTTCCATACGGGCGCGTTTTTCAATACCTCCCAAGTCTCCGTGACCTTTACGGCAAATATCATATAATGGCGCGTCAACAAGGGAGGGCGGGTGCACCGGATAGAAGTTTCCCCCCGCAACTGGCCGCTCCCTCGAATTTGGAGCCACTTGGAATCCCTACATCAATCATCTAACACCTTGAGGCCAAAAATGATCACAGTTGGAATGTACTACGATGTAAAGCCGGGCAAGGAAAGCGAATTCAAAGAGAAGTTCGAGGCGGTCGCGGGTGCGCTCGACGGTTCGCCCGGCCACGTGCAAAGCCTCCTCTACCAGCAGGTCAAAAAATCGAACTCCTACGCCATCCTCTCGGAATGGGATTCCCAGGATGCCTTTATGACCTTCATCAAGAGCGACGCCTTCAAGCAGGTCACCGACTGGGGCAAGGCCGAAATTCTCGAAGGGCGTCCGAGGCATAAAATCTACGGCCGAGAGGGAGACATGCACTAAGTCCCGCGCCGTCACGACGCCCGTTACATCCCAGCCCGGCCTTGAGTTAGCAAAGCTCACCATGACCGAAGAAACGCTCTTTTCCACTCACGAAGGCCCCGCGGAACCCCTTCCCCGCGTGAAGGGATTCGGCCCGACACTGCCCGTGCTGTGCCTGCTGGTATTTTTGGCGGTCCTCCCGGTCACGCTTCTGGTGCCCATCCTGAAGCCGCTCGTCCTGGATCGCTTCCCGGTGGGCCCGTTCGCGGCGCACTCCTTTCTTTCCGTCAACATGATCAGCGCCATCCTCGCCGCGCCGCTTGTCGGCTGGGTCGTGGATCGGCTAGGAAAGCGCCAGCCCATCGTCGTGGGCGCTTTCCTGCTGGACGCCTTCCTTCTCCTCAGCATGCAATGGGCGCCGAGCTACGCTGCTCTCATGACAATTCGTTTTCTCGAGGGCATCACCCACATCGCCGCCCTCACCGGCGTCATGGGGGCTGCCCTGGCCCTCGCCCACCGCCACCCCGAGCGTTCGGGCGGTGTCATGGGCGCCGTAGGCGCCGCCATCGTCTTCGCCGTCGCCACCGGGGCCGGTCTCGGCGGCGCGCTCTCCAGAGACGGGATCATGCGCCCGCTCATCGCCGCCATGATCATCGGCCTGATCGGTGCCCTCATCAGTGGCTGGACACTGCGCCACGACCGGCGCGTCCACCCGGCCCAGGGAGGCCGCAACCTGGCCAACCTCATACGGATCATCCGAGAGGAAAAGGCCCTTCTCATCCCCTGCCTCTTCACCTTCGCCGACCGGCTCCTCGTCGGCATCATCATCTCCTCGTTCAACCTCTATCTCGTCCAGACGCTCGGCTGGTCGCCCAGGCAGTTCGGCTTCCTCATGTCCACCCTCCTCATCCCCTTCGGCCTGCTCTGCTACCCCTTCGGGAAGCTCTGCCGCACCTGGTCGAAGAGCATCCTCATCGTC
>CAMYJL010000031.1 GCA_947258645.1 uncultured Nitrospinota bacterium | reverse complement strand
CGTTGCGGGAGGGGATGCCGGTCTGGCCGGGCGGTTCTCAGGACGCTTTCGTAGGGAGAGGGCAATCTATCCCCCCATCGCCCGCCTTCTCCGTCCCTGATAATATCCGGACCGGAGGCCGCTTTCGGCTTCCCCGTCCTTGGCAAATTTGCTTTATTTTATCGACAAGAGTGCGATTGCAACGAATGAGGTGAATCCCGATGCTTTTGAATCAACCGAGAGCCGCGGCGTTCATGGAGCGGCATCGCCTGGATGCCCTCATCGCCACCCATCCCAACCATGTGACGTACGCGACGAACTACGGCGGGCACACGCCCCGCATCTATGAAGGAAAAGAGGCGTTCGCGCTGATCCCCCGCGAGATGGAGGGGGCGGCCCTGCTGGCCCATATCGGGGAGGCGTCCTACCTGGCCGAAAAGGGGGCGGAGGTCTGGGTGCCGGAGATATGGACCTACGGGACCTCGAAGATCACCTGGGGGGCGGATCTCCAGCCGGATGAGGATGAAAAGAGGCTGCTCGCCATCCTTCAGGATACGGATCGAAACGCTTCCTCTCTGCCGGAGCTGCTCGCCCGTGTTCTCGATGAGAGGGGTCTGAGCGCCGCCGCCGTCGGGCTGGATGAGAGCGGCCTGAGCGTGGATCTCTACGAGCGGGTCAAGGCCGCCTGCCCGGGGGTTGCCTTCACCCCGGCCCGGTCGGTGTGGCGGGAGATTGAACTCGTCAAAACGGAAGAAGAGCTGGCGCGGATGCGCCGGGCCGCCCTCGCCAACGAGCGGGCGGTGTCGGAGGTGATGGCCGCTCTTCGAATCGGCGCGGTCGAGGCCGAAATTCATCAGCTCTACCGCGAGGCCGCCGCCCGCGAGGGGGGCGCGCTGGAGTTTTTCAATTCGGCGGGCGGGCGGCGGGCGGGCGATTTTTTCCAGGAAGGCCCCTACAGGCTCCAGAAAGGGGACACCTATCGGTTCGATGCGGGTCTTGTGCTGGGTCACTATCATGCGGACACGGGCGGCGTGGCGGTGATGGGGCCGCCGGCGGCGAGGCAGCGGGAAATCTACGAGACGATCACCGCCGGCATGGAGGCGGCCCTGTCGGCCGTGAAGCCCGGCGCGACCTATGAAGCGGTGTGGCGCGCGGGCGTGGACGAGGTGATGCGGCGCGGAATCGAGAAATATGACGTGATTCGATCGGACCTCGGCCATGGCATCGGCATCGAGCCCCGCACGCCCGACCTCATGCGGGGCAACATGCTCGCCCTGGAGGAGGGCATGGTGATCAACGTCGAGGTGCCCTACTACGAGATGGGTTACGGGGGATTTCAACTCGAATACAGCCTGCTCATCACGGAGACCGGCCATGAAAAGCTCATCGACAACAGCCGGGAGCTGGTAGTGATCGACGGTTGAGTTTCCCGGCGGCGGCTTTTTCATTCAAAATGAGCGGACGGATGCCAGGTATTTTGGAGGGGGTTTTTAACGGTCATGAATCAGGCCAAAGGAGGCTTTTGGGATGATGGCGCCGCCTACGAATCCTACGTGGGCCGGTGGAGCCGGATGATTGGGCGCGAGTTCCTGACTTGGCTTGATGTACCGAAAGAGCGCCGCTGGATCGATGTGGGATGTGGGACGGGGGGTCTCAGTCAGACCATTTTGGACTACGCCTCTCCCCGGGAAGTAAGGGGTGTTGATTTCTCCGAGGGATTCGTTGCCTTTGCGAGCAACCAGGTCTCCGACAAGCGGGCACAATTCGAGGTCGGAGACGCGCGCGAGTTGCCCTTTGAGGCGGAGGAATTTGACGCGGCCGTCTCGGGTTTGGTCCTGAATTTTGTCCCCGAGCCGGAAAAAGCCGTGGCCGAGATGAGGCGCGTGGTGCGGTCGGGTGGAACGGTTTCGGTTTACGTATTTGACTATGCGGGAAAGATGGAAATGATGCGCTACTTTTGGACCGCTGCCGCGGAGCTCGATTCAGCTGCTGCAGAACTCGACGAGGGAAACCGTTTTCCCATTTGCCAATCCGACCCGCTTGAAAGGCTCTTTCAGGGGACGGGTTTAAAGGATGTCAAAACACGCCCCATTGATGTTCCAACCATCTTTCGGAATTTTGACGATTATTGGGCGCCATTCCTGAGAGGGACGGGACCGGCACCCGGGTATGCGATGTCACTCACTGAGGGAAAACGCAGCGAGCTCCGGGAACGGATTCGGGAAAATCTGCCGACTGATGAAGACGGATCCATCCATCTCATCGCACGTGTCTGGGGAGTGCGCGGCGTGCCATGACCGCTCGGAACCCGGCGGAGATGCAATTGCGCCCTCATGGGAGTACGGGTTGCCCCTGAATTTCGCGATTCATCGAGATAGATAGATTTCTTTTTTCGCCTTTCGATTATTAGATGGGAATCTCGCAGGATATGTCGACCGTGGAATCGGACGTTCAGACGATTCTCGCCGGGGAGATCCGGCCCGCCTCGCGGCTCATCCGGCGGGTCGAGGACGGCGATCTTTCGGTGCGGCCCCTCCTGCGGGCGCTCTACCGCCACGGCGGGCGGGCGCAAATCGTGGGTCTCACGGGCTCTCCCGGCGTGGGAAAAAGCACGCTGACCGATCAGCTCATCGCCGCCTGGCGGGCCGAGGGAAAGCGTGTGGCCATCCTGGCGGTGGACCCGACGAGCCCGTTCACGGGAGGCGCGATACTCGGCGACCGCATCCGCATGAGCCGCCACTTCACCGACGGGAACGTGTTCATCCGTAGCATGGCCACGCGGGGCCACCTGGGCGGGCTGGCCCGGGCGACGGGCGAGGCCGTTCAGGTTCTCGACGCGGCGGGCTGGGAGGTTATCCTCATCGAGACGGTGGGCGTCGGGCAGGCGGAGGTAGAGATCATCCACCTGGCCGAGACGGTGGTCCTCGCGGTCGCGCCGGGCGAAGGGGACGACGTGCAGGCCGCCAAGGCCGGCATCATGGAGATCGCCCACGTCTTCGCCGTCAACAAGGCGAAGCGCGAGGGCGCCGAGCGGACGGCGCAGATGATCGAGGAGATGCTGAATTTTCGGGACGAATCCGCGGCGGACTACTGGCGGCCCCCGGTCGTCAAGACCGAGGCGCTGGATGGGCGGGGGATTCGGAAGCTGATCGAGGCGATCGATGGCCGCAGGCGGTTTCTGGAGACCCACCCGAAGGCGGCGGCTGAGGCCCGGCGGTTGCGCGCCCGGCAGATGCTGACCGAGACGCTGAAATCCCTGGCCGCCGACCGCTTCATCGGCGCGCGGGAGGGCGATGAGGCGTTCCGGAAAATTCTGGACGATATTGCCGGGCGGCGGGAAGATCCCTACACCGCCGCCGAAAAACTTCTGTCGGGCTGAGCGGGTGTTTTATTGGGGGAGATTGAGATGAAAGACGGAGGCGCGTTCCGGCTCGTTCTGGTGACGGCGGGTTCGGAAGAAGAAGCCGCCAAAATCGCACGGGCGCTCGTGGAAGAACGCCTCGCCGCCTGCGTCAACATTGTCCCCAAAATCCGGAGCGTCTACCGCTGGGGGGGGAAGATCGAGGATGACGCCGAGGCGCTGCTCCTCATCAAGACGTCGGAAACCTCTCTTCCCGCGCTGGAAGAGCGTGTGCGCGCGCTCCATAGCTACGATGTTCCCGAGGTGATCGCGATCAAACTCGACCGGGGAAGCCAGCCCTATCTGGATTGGCTGGGGGAGAGCCTGGGCTAGAGCAGCGGCAGGTAGTTGTTGAGCTCGTAGTCCGAGACGTGGGCGCGGTAGCGCTCCCACTCGATTTTTTTGTTCTCGATGAATTTCTCCAAAAGCGAATCGCCGAACACTTTCCGGAGCAGCGGGCTGTCTTCCGCCGCCTTGATCGCCTCGTTGAGGTCGCCCGGCAGGGTGCCGATGTTCCTTTTCTTCCTCTCTTCTGCCGTCATCTCGAAGACGTTTTCCTCCACCGGCGGGACGGGGTCGTAGCCCTTTTCCAACCCCTCCATCCCGGCCGCGAGCATGCAGGCGAAGGCGAGGTAGGGATTGCAGGCGGCGTCGGGCGAGCGAAGCTCGACGCGCGTTTCGGCGGAATGTCCTTTTCGGTTCGCGGGCACGCGGATGAGATCGCTCCGGCTCTTGTGCGCCCATGAGAGATAGACCGGCGCCTCGAATCCTGGAATGAGCCGCTTGTAGCTGTTCGCCCACTGGTTGAGGACGAGCGTGATCTCGGGCGTGTGGCGGAGCAGACCGGCGATGAAGGCCCGGCACGCGTCTGAAAGGCCGCCCGGCTTCGATTCGTCGGAGAAAACGTTGTCGCTTCCCTTGAAGAGGGACATGTGAGTGTGCATCCCGCTGCCGTTGGCGTCCGACAGGGGCCGGGGCATGAAGGTGGCGTAGACGCGGTTTTGCATGGCGACTTCCTTCACGACGAGCCGGTAGGTCATCGCGTTGTCGGCCATGGTGAGGGCGTCGCTGTAGCGCAGGTCGATCTCGTGCTGGCTGGGCCCCACCTCGTGATGGCTGTACTCGACGCCGATGCCCATCGCCTCCAGATGGAGAACGGTGTCGCGGCGCAGGTCGCTCGCCACGTCGAGCGGGGTGAGGTCGAAGTAGCCGCCCCGGTCAAGAGTTTTCAGCGGGAGGTCCTGGGACTCGAAGTAGTAGTGCTCGAATTCGGCACCCACGTAAAACGTGTAGCCCTTCGCGGCGGCGTCTTCGACCGTCCGCCGGAGGACGTAGCGGGAGTCGCCGTCGTAGCGGCTGTCGTCCGGATAGTGGATGTCGCAGAACATCCGGGCGACGGCGCCGCCCGTTCTCGGACGCCAAGGAAGGACGCAGAATGTCGTCGGGTCGGGCCGGGCGAACATGTCGCTCTCGTCGATGCGCGTGAAGCCCTCGATGGAGGAGCCGTCGAACATATGGCCCTCGAAAAGGGCCGTCTCGAGCTCTTCGATGGAAATGGCGAAGCTCTTGAGAAACCCGAGGATATCGGTGAACCAGAGGCGGATGAAGCGGACGCCCAGCTCGCGTGCCTGATTGAGAACGTATTCTCTGTCCCTGTCCTGATTGTTCTCGTTCACATCCCTCTCCGGGTGAAGCCGCCTGCTTTTTGAGGTTCCGCCAATCGCGCCCGGCATCAGCGTAAAGGGGGGCCTTCGCGCGAAGGCCCCCGGATTCTACACTGATTTCATCTGATTGTGGCTCCCGAACTCCGGGAAATACCTAGCGGGGGTAAGCCTCCATGCCATGCTCGACCAGATCCAGGCCCGTGGTTTCGGTTTCGGGCTCAACCCGCATTCCGATGATGGCCCGAACGATATACCACAGGATGAGCGAGAGGATAAAGGTGAAGGCGCCCACGGTGACGATGCCCGTAAGCTGCTTGATCAGGAGCCCCGCGCCGCCGCCGTAGAAAAGGCCCACGACGGAATCGTCGACTGAGGGCGCGGCGAAGAGACCGAGCGCGATAGTTCCGAAAATTCCGCAGACGAGGTGGACCGATACGGCGCCGACCGGGTCGTCGATCTTGATCTTGTCGAAGAAGGGTACGGCCAGGCAGACGAAGACGCCTCCGATGAGGCCGATGATGACCGCGCCGAACGGGGTGACGTTGGCGCAGGGCGCCGTGATGGAGACGAGGCCGGCCAGCGCGCCGTTGACGCTCATGGAGAGGTCGGCTTTCCCGAACACCAGCCGGGAGAAGATACTCGAGGCAATCACGCCCGCCGCGGCGGCGAGGTTGGTCGTGACGGCGATGCGCGCGATGGCGCCTGCGTCGGCGGCCATCGTGCTGCCCGGGTTGAAGCCGAACCATCCGAGCCAGAGGATAAAGCCGCCCAGGACGACGAGAGGCATGCTGTGGCCGGGGATGAAGCTCAATCGCCCGTCCGCGCTGTACTTGCCCAACCGGGGACCGAGGACGATGATTCCGGCGAGGCCTGCCCAGCCGCCGACCGAGTGCACCACGGTCGAGCCCGCGAAGTCGAGGAAGCCGAGGCCGCCGAGCCAGCCGCCGCCCCAAATCCAGTGTCCCTGAATCGGGTAGATGATGGCGACGAGAATGAAGCTGAAGATCATGAACGAGGAGAATTTAATCCGCTCGGCGACGCAGCCCGAAACGATGGTGGCGGCGGTGGCGGCGAAGACGAGCTGGAAGAAGAATTTCCCATAGAGGGGGATGCCCGTCCAGTTGAGCGAGGAGAATACGCCCTTGTAGGCGTCCCCCATGGCCGGGCTGTTGTCGGCCCCGGCAAGGAAGAGACCGTTTGTTCCCATGATGGAACTTCCGTCCCCGAACATGAGGGCGAACCCGATCACCCAGAAGGCGAGGGAGGAGACGGCGACGACGCCGAAGTTCTTGTACAGGATGGCGATGGCGTTTTTCGCCCGGCAGAGGCCCGCCTCGAGCATGGCAAAACCGGCGTGCATGAAAAATACGAGAAAGCCCGCGACCATCACCCAGACAGTGTCGAGGGCCACCCGGATGTCAGCGACGTTTTTCGCCAGCGCCTTGGCGTCCTCCGCCGCCCAGGCGGTATCCATTTCCATCATAACCGCCGCCAGGGCCAGCGCCAGGGTTCCCCGGCCGAGAAATTTCATCTGTCGATTCCTCCGAAAATTTGCCCACCAATAGATTTAATTGCGCCGAAATCGATTTCTTCCGTGTTCGAGATGGTAGTGACGGCGTGTTACGGGGAGGTTTCAGGTGAGTTTCACGGGAGTTAAATCGGGGCAGGGCCCGCGCGAAGGCCCTTTGTTTCCGGCTGTTCGGGAGGAAATCCCTGATTTTCCGGCTGGAAGGGAATGGAGACGGAAGTAATTTCTAAAAGACCAGCTCCTGCCCAACAGGTACGTATGGTGCCAGCGCCAAGCTATTTCAATTGAGGGGCAAGCGCGGAGGCCACGTAGAGATAGCCACCCAAGTGCTCGGTCATTTTCAGCTCCTCCATGTGGCGTTTCATGGACTCCCATGGGTGGCGGGGTGCCAGCTTCAGAGAGACCGCAAACGGCCGCATAATCGGGAGCAGAAAAGGGAGGAATACGAGCCGCCAGCCTCGGGCCAATTTCAAGTCCGCGATGGCAAACCGCTTCCCCGGTCGAAGCGCACTCGCGATTCCAGCGATAACGGCGTCGTATTCAGGTTCCAGGGTCAGCGCAAAAGTGGACAGCACCCCATCGAAGCCCCGCGCAGGAAACTCATAGTCCTTCGCGGAGCAATGAATCAGATCAACGTTTGTCCAGCCTGCGGTTTTGATTTTTTTTTCGGCTTCATTCAGCATGGAATGCGTCAGATCGACGCCGGTGAGACGGCCATTTGCTCCAATGCGCTCTTCAAGAAGGGGAAAATTGGCCCCCGTTCCACACCCGATCTCCAGGACCGCATCGCCCGGTTTGAGGTCCAATTCCTCTACGGCCTCCCATCGGAGCCGGTTGTAGCCGAATCCGAGGGTATCCAGCGTGCTGGACGCCCGATCATAATGGCTCGCGCGTTGGCGGTAGACCTTTTCCACTTCCTCTCGCGTGGTGAAATCGCCCATCCAGAGCCTCCCATCAACCTAATGGGATTATTCGTTTATTTTTATAGATTAAATCATATCATCTGGAATGATGCGGAAGCGCCCCCCTCTTGTTCAAACTCCCGCCTTTTATCTTCCGTTTCGCCGCATAATCCGGGGTGAATAGAGGTGAATAAAGTTTCCGTCCGGCTGGGGCGGGGGTGCCCGAAGCGGGACGGTTATTCGGGATTTTCCATGAATTTGTAGCCGACGCCTCGTACGGTGTTGATGAAAATGTGACCGCCCGTTTCGACCTTCGCGCGGATGCGGCGGACGTGGACATCCACCGTCCGGGGGCCGCCGATGTAGTCCACGCCCCAGACGAGATTGAGAAGCTGGTTGCGGTCGAAGACGCGTCCGGGGTTTTGCATCAGGTGCTTGAGAAGCTCGAACTCCCGGAAGGTGAGATCGATCAGGGCGCCGTCCAGACGAATTTCGTAGTGGTCCTCGTCAAGAGTGAGCCCGCCGATTTTGGCGGAGTCCCGGCCCGCCCCCTCCGCTACGGAAGCGCCCTTCTCGCACAAGTTCCGCACCCGGAAGAGCAGCTCTTCTTCCCGGACGGGTTTCATCAACAGGTCGTCCGCCTCCAGCGGGGTTTTGAACGATTCGACGTGCCCCGGGTCGGCGATGAGGAGGATGGGGAGCATCGTCCACTGGCGGATGTCCGAGACCGCGGGCAGTGCCGGGGCATCGTCCAGCAGGATCAGGGACAGCCCCCGGCTGCGAAGTTCCTGGAGGGCCGTATCCTCGTCTTCGACCACCTTGCAGAAATGGCCCTCCCGCCGGAGTGCGCGCACCAGCGCCTCCGCAAAGCCCTCATCCGCTGTATAAACAAGTAGATTCGACACGCCTCACCACATCTGGCCGGGAGCAAATAACCCGCCGGAACCCCAAGGCCCCGAAACGTCCCGAATTTATAACGATTTTTGGAGAGGATGGAAAGAGAAGAAAAAACTAGATGTTCGCGATGTGGTTCGCCATCTCGACAAGGCTGTCGAGATTGTGGGCCGACATGAACTCGTCGCAGTAAGGCAGCGCCGTCCGCATTCCCCTGTCGATCGGCCGGTAGCCGGGGCTTCCCAGCAAGGGATTCAGCCAGAGCAAGCGGTGACACTTCTTCTTCAGGCGCTCCATCTCCTCGCCGAGGGTCTCGGTGTCGCCCCGATCCCATCCGTCGGAGATGATCAGGACGATCGTGCGGCTGTTGAGGATCGTCCTGCCGTGTTCGTAGTTGAATGTCCGAAGGCAGTTGCCGATCTGCGTTCCCCCGCTCCAGTCGTGAACCTCGCTCGCCAGCCGCTGGAGCGCGACCTTGACGTCCTTGTGGCGCAGGTAAGGCGTTGCGTCGGAAAGCCGCGTGCTGAAGACAAAAGTGCGCAGCGACTTGATCTCGTTCTGAAGGCTGTAGAGGAACTGGATGAGAAACTGGCTGTAGCTGTCCATCGAGCCGGAGACATCGCAAATGAGAATGATCTGGGTTTTCTGAATTTTGCGTTTTCTCCGAAAAAGGCGGAGAACCTCGCCGCCCGTGCGGATGCTCCGTTTGACGCTCCTTTTGAGGTCAATCTCCCGGGAGCGGAGGTCCGGCTTTTTCCGGCGGCTGATCTTGGTCGCCAGCTTGGGAACGATCTTGGCGATGAGGCGGCGCAGCTCGGCAATCTGATCCGCGTCAAAGGAGGAAAAATCCTTGCCCGACAGCACTTCCGCCGGACTGTAGGAGGGGATCCCCTCGTCGTCATCCTCGTCGGACTCGGCGGTTTCGCCCTGGACGTCGTCGTCCTCGTCGGCGGGAAGACCGGAAGAGTCCTGCGCCGTGTCCTGATCCTTCGACTCGGCATCGTCATCCGGCTTGCCGCCGGCGCCTTCCTCTCCTTCGCCCTCGGCCAGATCGTCGTCGAACGGGGTGTCCATGACGTCGGTGTCGTCGCCGCTGTAGGGATTTCCGCTCTCGTCGAACCAGTAGCGCCGGAACACGGCGTCGAACAGCGGAACCTCCTCATGGCTGGAAATCAGGTTGGATTTTGTCGCGGCGTAAACGTTGTCCAGATCGGTGATTTCGAGGTGATCGAAGCTGCGGAAAACGTCGATGATGCGTCCGGAAGTGATTTTGAGTCCCGCGCGCCGGAGGACGCGGCAGAACCCGATGAGCTCGCCTTCGACTCCCCTGCCGGGAGCGCGTATTTTCCGGCGAGGGAGGGTTCCTGAAACGACGGGTCGAATGGTCATGGTTATCCGGGGCTGGCTACACTTCGACTTCGCGCGATAGCTGCGAAGTGGCGACGACATTGTCGATGCCGGTTTCCTCCAGGCGCTTGATGTCGTCCTGGTACTTCAGGATGCAGCCGATGGTGTCCCGGACCGACTGCGCGTCGAGCTCGTCTTTCTGAAGCGCCATCAGCGCCTGGGCCCAGTCCAGCGTCTCGGCGACGCCGGGGCGCTTGTAGAAATCCATCGTCCGGGCCTCGCCCATGAACCGGCAGACCTGCTCGGCCAGCTTGTTCGGGGCGCCGGGAACCTTGGTGGTCACGATCTCGACTTCTTTCTCGAAGGTGGGGTAGTCCACCCAGAGGTAAAGGCAGCGGCGCTTGAGCGCGTCGTGAATCTCGCGGGTCCGGTTGCTCGTCAGGACGACAAGAGGTTTCTTGTGAGCCTTGATGGTTCCCATTTCGGGAATCGTGATCTGGTAGTCGGAGAGGATTTCGAGAAGGAATGCCTCGAATTCCTCGTCCGAGCGGTCGATTTCGTCGATGAGCAGAACGACGGGCTTGTCCTTCGAGCGGATGAGGGCGCGGAGAAGGGGGCGCTCGATGAGGTATTCTTGGCTGAAGATATCCTTTTCGACTTTTTTGGCGTCCTCGTTTTTTCCTTCTTCCATCTTGATGTGAAGGAGCTGTTTGGCGTAGTTCCACTCGTAGAGCGCCGAGTTGGAGTCGAGGCCTTCGTAGCACTGGAGACGGATCAACTCTGTATCAAGGGCTGCCGCGAGCACTTTCGCGAGCTCCGTTTTGCCAACGCCCGCCTCGCCTTCAAGGAAGAGCGGTTTTTCGAGATTTATGGCGAGGTAGAGTGTCGTGGCCAGGGTCCGATCGGCGATGTAATCGTTATTTCGAAAGCACTCTTGCACGGCTTCCACCGATGAAAGATCGGGGACAGCGGATTTGCGGCCCTTCGAGCCGCCTGATGATGATGGTGGTGTCACGATATCTCCCTTTGCAATCTAGGTCGCCGTTTCGGCCGCCGCAGCTTCGATGGCGTCGATAATTTTGACGTAACCGGTGCAGCGGCAAAGATTCCCGGCAATTCCCTGTTTGATTTCCTCGCGGGTCGGCCTGGGGTTGTTGTCCAGCAGGGCCTTGGCCGCCACGATCATGCCCGGCGTGCAGAATCCGCACTGGATGCCGCCGTGCTCGATAAACTTCTTCTGAATGGGATGGAGGTTGTCCACCGTTCCAATTCCCTTGACGGTGAGAATCTCCCGGCCTTCCGCCTGAACGCCCAGCGCGCAGCAGGCGTTGACCGCGATGTCGTCCATCATGACGGTGCAGGCGCCGCAATCGCCCGCCTCGCATCCGTTCTTGACTTCGGTGAAGCCGAGATCGCGGAGGAGGTAGAGCAGGGTGGTGTGCGCGGCGGCTTCGCAATCCACCTGGGCCCCGTTGACCGTGAACGAGATCGGGTATTTGGCCGGCGGGGAATAGGCGGCGGCTTTTCTCGCCGCTTTCTTCTTGGCGGATTTCTTCTTCGCCGTCTTTTTCTTCGCGGGTTTCTTCTTTGCGGTTTTCTTTTTCGCCGCTTTTTTCTTCACCGTCTTTTTCTTGGCGACTTTCTTTTTCGCGGTTTTTTTCTTGATGGCCTTTTTCTTCGCCGTCTTCTTGACGCTCTTCTTCCTGGCCGTCTTCTTTTTGGCGGCTGATCTCTTCCTTGATTTGGCTTTTTTCGCGGCTGCCATTAGTTGCTGTCTCTCCCGGTCTATGAGTAAGACGAAATAAGTGTCTTAGCTGGGGTCCAGTGAAATTCCGACTGCCTGGCAGATCAGGCGCCGCGGAAGTGTTTCGCACATGAGCTTCCGGTATTCCGCCGACGCGCGGATGTCGTCAATGGGGCTTGCGACGGCGGCGCAAGCTTTGGCCGCCTGTTGGGCGATTTCGAGGGTGATCTCGTTGCCCTTGAGAATTTCCTCGGCCTCGTAGCATCGAATCGGCGCCGGGGTCACAGAGCCGAGCGAGATGCCGGCGTCCTCGCAAACGTTCCCCTTCATCTGGAGCACCACGGCGGCGCCGACCACCGTGATCGCCATCGCGTTTCGGCGGGCGAGTTTGTAGTAGCCCCACTTGTGGTTCTTGCCCGGCAAGGGAAACGACACCTCGGAGATGAGTTCGCCGGGCTTGATGGCCGTCCGGCGGTACCCGGTGAGAAACTTGTCGAGGGCGACGGTCCGCCGGCCCTTGGGGCTGACCAGCTTGACGCTGGCCTTGAGGGCGAGGAGGGGAGGCACGATGTCCGCCGCCGGTCCGCCGTCGATGAGGTTCCCCGCCACGGTGGCGCGGTTCCGGATGATGGGGCCTGCAAATTTCAGTGCCATGGCTTGCAGGATGGGCGCCTCGCGGCCGATGATCTTGTCTTCCAGAAGATCGGTGACAGTTGCCAGTGCGCCGAGGCGAACGCCGCTTTTGGATGCGGCGATTCCCTTGAGCGTCTTGATGCGCATCAGATCGATGACGAGCTCCGGACCGCCGTCGTGTATGTGCCGGAGGTCCGGCAAGAAGTTGGTTCCACCTGCGATGAACTTGGTCTTCTTTCCTCGAGCCGCTTTCAGTGCACCCTGAACGGTCGAAGGAGCGACAAAATCGAATCCCCTCAAAATCTCACCTCCGCTTTCCAAACGGAACATCCGGACAGATCCGGAATCAGAAAAAAATAATCCGGGTAAACCAAATTTGTTGCCATGCGGGAAGGCCTACCGATAATCAGAGAGATACACGGAAAACCTTTATGCGGCAAGGGCGGAAATGGTAACTCTCTGAGGAATAAGCGCGGTCAACGTATCAGTTCCCTCCGTCTGGCGTCAAGAGCGGGCCACCTTGCGGGCGCCATGGGCGCGGCGTAGAATCCGCTGTAATGTCAGTGACTTGGGAACTCCCCCGGTGAATTTTCGAGGCCGCGCTTGGTAGAAAGAGATCGTCAGCCACCCGCCCGTCAAAGAGTCGCCGTCATCAGCCTGGGATGCAAGCTCAATCAGGCCGAGGGCGAGGCGATGCGCCATCTTTGCGGAAACGATGCGTTCGACCTCGTGCCGTTCGAGGCCGAGGCGGACATTTATGTCGTCAACACCTGCACGGTGACCTCCGAGGCTGACCGCGAGGGGCGGCGGCTGGCGCGTCAGGCGCGGCGGCGGGCCCCGCGGAATGCGAAGATCGTCCTGGCCGGGTGCTCGGCGCAGGCGAACACCCGGGGGATGCGGATTCCGGAGGCGGATCTCCTCCTGGGAAACGCCGAGAAGCTCCATCTGGTGGAACACCTTGCCCGCCCCATAAGCAGAAATGGGGATGGCGGCCCTCTCCCCGAGGTCCGGGTCGCCCCCATCGAAGAGCGCCCGGATTTGGAGGCGTTTTCGATACCCCACTTCGAGGGCCGCACGCGGGCCTATCTCAAGGTTCAGGACGGGTGCGATTTTTCGTGCACCTTTTGCGCGACGACCCTGGCGCGTGGCGCGAGCCGCTCGCTGGAGCCGGGGGCGTGTGTCGATCAGGCGCGCCGCCTCGCCGAGGGCGGGCATCGGGAGGTCGTCCTCACCGGGATTCACCTGGGCGCCTACGGGCGGGATCTGAAGCCGCGAGGCACCCTGAGCCGGCTGCTTGCGAAGATTCTGGAGGTGCCGGGCTTGCGCCGGGTACGCCTTTCCTCGGTGGAGCCGGGAGAGGTGACGCGTGAGCTGATCCGTGTGGCGGCGCGGAACGCTTTCGGAAAAGCGGCGTCTTATGCCTGCCGCCATTTTCACATCCCAGTTCAAAGCGGGGACGACGCCGTTCTGGGGGCGATGGAGCGGAACTACACGGCGGACCGCTGCGCCAGAAGGTTTCATGAGCTGGCCCGCTCGATTCCGGGCGTCTGCCTCGGTGCGGATTTCATCGCGGGCTTTCCGGGCGAGAGCGCGGAAGCATTCGAGAGAACCTGTGAATGGGTGCGCGAGGCGCCCATCGCTTATCTTCACGTATTCTCTTATTCTCCCAGGGAGGGAACGCCCGCGGCGGACATGGCCGGGCGGCTGCACGGCCATGAGATGCGCAGGCGCGTCGGGGCCCTCCGGGCGCTGGGCGCGCGCAAATGGGCGGCGTTCGTGGCGGCCCAGGCGGGCGCAAAGAGCGAGGTGCTGGTCGAACGGCGGCGGGAGGATGGCCTCCTGTCGGGAATGACGGATAATTATGTGCGTGTCGGGATCGATGGGCCGGATGAATGGCTCGGTGAGATTGTTCCGGTGCGGCTTGAGCCGAGGCGAGCGGCTGGCTCGGGTGCTTTGAACGGAACCCGATCGGATGAGCTGGTCGGGATTCCCCTGGGGTAGGCGATGAGCGACGAACAGACGGGCCCGGAGCATTTTGACGAGGGCGGCGCCGAAGTCGAGGGGGATTCGCGTTTTCGGACCGTGATCACCCTTCTCACGGATTTCGGGCGGGACGATCACTACGCCGCTGTCATGAAGGGCGTCATCCTCGAGATCAACTCCGATGTCCATATCGTGGACATCTCGCATTCGGTGGCCCCCTACGATATCCGGGGCGGAGCGGTCCTTCTCGGGGCGGCCTATCATTTCTTCCCCAAGGGGACGATCCACGTCGCCGTGGTGGACCCAGGCGTGGGAGGTGACCGGCGGGCTCTTCTCGCGGCGACGGAGAACTATTTTTTCGTCGGGCCGGACAACGGGCTTTTCTCCTATGTTTTCGAAGACCCGGCGTTTCTGTGGGTCCGGGAGCTTCATACGGTCGAATATTTTCTGGAGAAAGTGAGTTCGACGTTTCACGGGCGCGACATGTTCGCGCCGGTGGCGGGGTATCTCTCCACCGGGGAGTCGCCGGATAAATTCGGCCCCCTTCTCCTTGAGCCCGTAACGCTCGATGGCGTGCGGGCGAAGGTGGGACCGGACGGAATCATTTCCGGCGAGGTTGTTTACATCGATTCTTTCGGGAATCTGGTCACCAACATCGATACGAGCGTCTTTTGGGAAGGTGAGGCCAAGGCGGAAGAAGACGGCGGCCGGGATTTCCCCGTCATCGAGATCGGCGGGGCCGTCATTCGCGGAATTGGCGAATTTTACCAAGAGTCGGGCCCGGGCGAGCTGGGGGCCCACTTCAACAGCTGGCCCCTTCTGGAGATTTTCCTGCCCGAGGGAAACGCCTCGGAGAAACTCGGACTGAGAACGGGAGCACCGGTAAAAGTCGAATTTGAGAAAGAATCGTAAATAAAATAGGAGAGAGGACATGAGTCAGGATGCGGTGCGGTTTACGGTGTACAGCGATTTTTTGTGACCCTGGTGTTTTAATTCGGCCGTGCGCCTGAAGATGATCAAGGAAGAATACGGGGACAAGGTGGTGCTCGAGCCCCGCGTATTCATGCTCCGTCCCGAGCCCGACCCCAGCGCGGTGTTTAACGACTACCGCCGGCAGCACTGGACCAACGCGAACTCCCATCCCGAGTCCGGCGACTTCAACCTGTGGGAGTCGGGCGAGGAGTTCCCCAACTGCTCGATGCCATCCGCCCAGGCGGGGCTCGCGGCCCGGGCGCAGGGGCCCGAGGCGTGGGACGCCTTTCACTGGAACCTGCTGACCGCGATGTTCACCCAAAACCGGAATATCTCGGAGATGAGTGTCCTGTGCGACGTGGCCGGAGATAGCGGTCTCGATGCCGCCCTTTTCCGGGACGAGGTGGCGAGCGGAACGCACATGCAGCAGGCCATGAAAGAATACACCGAGGCGGTCAACCGCGGCGTCACGGGAATTCCCTCGGTTGTCGTCAATGACGAAGTCCTGCTCGTCGGCGCCGTGCCGCGCGATCACTATAAGTACGTGATTGATCACGTTCTGGAACACGGGGAAGTCCCGAGACAGGCCTCGCCGGGGCTGCCGCAGCTTTAATGGGTTTGTCCGATTCGCACTCATCCGGCGGCGTGCGCCCGATGCTCGCCGATCTGACCGGGTGCATCACCGATGTTCCGGGCTTTCTTCTCGGCCACGCGAGCGAATCCACCGCCATGACCGGCGTGAGCGTGATCCTCTGCCCCCCCGGGACGGTCGGCGCGTGCGAGCTCCGGGGGACGGCGACCGCCACGCGGGGGCTCGACTCCCTCCGCTCCGGGCACATCGTCGGTGGCGTGGACGCCATCGTCCTCACGGGAGGGAGTTCGTTCGGGCTCGCTTCGGCCGACGGCGTGATGGAATACCTTGAAGAGCAGGGCAGGGGGTTCCCGGCGGCCGGTTTCACCATCCCGACTGTCGCCGCTGCCGTGATCTTCGATCTCGGGTTCGTCCAGGGAAAAATTCGCCCCGATAAAAACATGGGCCGCGCCGCCTGCGAAGCGGCTGTTGGCGAGGAAAGCCCCCAGGGAAGCGTCGGCGCAGGGGCGGGTGCGACCGTGGGCAAACTGCTCGGGCGCGAGCGCGGGATGAAGGGCGGCTTCGGGACTGCGAGCGTTTCGCTGCCCTCCGGGGGCACCCTTGGCGCGGCGGTGACGGTGAACGCATTCGGCGGAATTTACGACCCCGGCACAGGCGCGCCGGTAGCCGGCCCCCGGGGCGAACCGCCCGCGGAGGGGATCGTCGACACCGTGGAATATCTCCGAACTCAGGGAAGGCCCTTCGAGGGCTTTTCGGGCAGTGGGGGCCGGGGGGAGAACACGACGCTCGCCGTCGTGGCGACCGATGCCCGCCTGACCAAGCCCGAGACCCAGAAGCTCTCCCAGATGGCGGCGAACGGCCTCATCCAGACCGTTCGGCCGTCCTACTCGACGGTGGACGGCGACGCCGTGTTCGCGCTTTCGTGCGGAGAAAAAGAAGAGAACCTGGACGCGCTGGGCGCGGCGGCGCAAGTCGCCGTCAGCCGGGCCATCCGCCGCGCGGTCATCGAGGCGGACGGGTTCGGGCATATCCCCGCCTGGCGGGATCTGCCATGACGGCCGGCGGGGAGGCGGCGCCCGCCCCCTGGCGCCGGAGAGATTATTTCGACCTCACCCTCATCGGGTCGACCCACGCCCTGAGCGACGGGTTCTCGAACATGCTCGTGCCCGTCCTGGCGCTGATCGTGGCCGACCTCGATCTCTCTCTCGTTGAAGCCGGGACGCTTCTGAGTTCCTTCAAACTTGCGACCTTGCTCTTCCTTTATCCGCTGTCCATGCTGGCCGACTACACCGGGCGGAAAAAGGCCATCGTGATCGCGGGGCTCGGGCTCTCCGCCGCCGCATTTTTAGGGATGAGCTGGACCCGCGACTTCACCTCCTTACTCGTCCTTTCGTTCATCGCGGGAGCGGGCAATTCGCCCTATCACCCGTGCGGGACCGCATTGACCGCCGAGCGGTTTTCGGCGCGCCGCTCGTTCGCGATTTCCTATCACGGGCTCGGCGGGAACATCGGGACGAGCGCCATGCCGCTCGTTCAGGCGGCCATCGCCGCCGTGGCGAACTGGCGGCTGGCCGTCGCCGCCTGCGCGGCCCCGGCGCTGGTGTTGTTGCCCTTGGTCGGCGCGCGGTTTCACGGAATGTCGCCCGGGATGGCGCCCCATTC
>CAMYJL010000030.1 GCA_947258645.1 uncultured Nitrospinota bacterium | reverse complement strand
CCATTCGCCTTCCAAATCGTGCTCGATGACCTTGTTCATGTATTTCGAGAAGTCGAAGACGATCCCCTTGCCGATTGTCTGTCCGGCGAGGCTGGTGGCGCCCCCACGGGAGACGATCGAGACCGCGTGCCTGGCGGTGATCCGCATGGCGCGTTGCACGTCTTCGGCGGAGCGAGGGATCACCGCCCCAACGGGCTCGATGCGATACATGCTGGCGTCGGTGCTGTAGAGTGCTTTGGAGTACGGGTCGAAGCGGACCTCTCCCTCAACCGCCCCTCTGAGTTCTTCCTCAAGCTTTTCCCAATCCGCCATGTCTGCCAATCCGTTTTGAAGACGCTCAATCCCGTGGTGAGTGAGGGGGAAAGCGCGCCTGTATCGTTTGAATTTCCATGCGTTCATTTATGGGATGGGATCCGGTGGAATCCAGGGCCGAATCATAGTGGAGGCGGTACCCGAGGGCAAGGCAAGGGGGGAGATCATCCCCCGACTCGAGTGATTCTCGGCTTACGCGCCTCCGCCGTTGCGAAATATTCTGCCGGGCCATAAAGTGGCTTTCTCCGCACTCTGTCAAAGGGTGTCCCGGCGGATTTGATATGGAATGAGGATTTTTCATGGATTATCAAGAATTGGCGAAACGCGTTATTGCGGGTGAAAAACCTTCGCGGAGGGAAGCGGTCGAAATACTCGATTCCCCGGCAGAGTATCTGCTCGAGGTGATGGGCGGGGCGTTCCGGGTCCGGTATCACTACTTCGGCCGGTCGGTGCAGATACATCAGTTGATCAACGCGAAGAGCGGCCTTTGTCCCGAAGACTGTTCCTATTGCTCCCAGTCGGCCGTCTCGGAGGCGGAGATCGAAAAGTACAGCCTTATCGACCACGATCGGCTGCTGGAGGGGGCGAAACGCGCGGCGGAGGCCGGCTCCCGGCGCTACTGTATCGTGATCAGCGGCAGGGGCCCCACCGATATGGAGATTGAGCACCTCGGCTCGGCCGTCCGGAAAATCAAGGCAGACTACGGCATGAGCATCTGCGTTTCGCTGGGCCTGCTGAACGGGGAGAAGGCGGGGCAGCTGAAAGAGGCGGGCGTGAACCGGCTCAACCACAACCTCAACACGAGCGAGCGCTTTTACCCCGAAATCTGCTCTACCCACACCTATCAGGACCGGGTGGACACGCTCGCCGCCGGGCGCGGTGCGGGCCTGGAGCTCTGCTCGGGCGTGATTTTCGGTCAGGGAGAAAACCGGGAAGATGTTCTCAGTGTGTGCGAGGCGCTGCGGGAGCTGGAGCCCGAGTCCATCCCGGTGAATTTTCTGCACCCCGTACCGGGGACGCCGCTGGAGGGAATTCCTGAGCTGGGGCCCGCACAGTGTCTCCGTCTTTTGTGCCTGATGCGGTATTTCAACCCGCGTTCGGAGATTCGCGTGGGGGGCGGCCGCGAGGTGCAGCTTCGGGAGCACCAGGCGCTGGCGCTCTATCCCGCCAACTCGATTTTCGTCTCGGGGTACCTCACCACGCCGGGCCAGGCGGCGGATGAGGCCCACCGGATGATCCAGGACCTGGGTTTCGAGGTGGACGTTGCGGGCGAGTCCGACGCGCGCGTCGGTTCCCGGGCGGAACCCCGTATCGCCTGATCCGGAAGGAAGCATTCGGTTTGATCGTTTCCATTCACCAGCCCGCGTATCTCCCCTGGCTCGGATATTTTCACAAAATCCTGCATTCGGATGTCTTCGTTTTTCTCGATACGGTCCAACTGGAAAAAAACGGTTTCGTGAACCGGAACCGGGTGCGCACGCCCTCGGGCGTTCAGTGGCTGACCGTTCCGCTTCTCATGAAGGGACATACCGAAAAATCCATCGGCGAGATGCAAATCAACCAGGCCGATCCCTGGAAGCGGAAGCACCTGGCCACCATCGAGCAGGCCTACGGAAAGCGTCCGCATTATGATCCTTACGCCGATGGCATCAGGGAGTTAATCGAGAGCGCGGGCGAATCGCTCGGCGATCTCCTGTTCGACATGCTCCGCTACTTTCTGGACACCGCCGGAATCGAGGTGAAGAGAATCATCCGGGCTTCGGAACTCAAGCCCGAGGGCAGCCGCGCGGAACTCCTGGCGGACATTTGCAAGAAAGTCGGGGGCGATATCTATCTTTCGGGGCCGATGGGCCGGACATACCTCGATCGGGAGCCGTTCGAAAAAGCGGGCGTCGAGGTGGCGTTTCAGGATTTTCATCACCCGGAGTACGATCAGGGCTACAGGGATTTCGCGCCCAACATGGGGGTCGTCGATGCGTTGTTCAACTGCGGCGGGGAGGCCATCGCGCCGATGCTTCGATAAAGGCTTATTCAAATTCCAGCGTCTTGGCGTCGAGGCCGAGCGCGATTTTCCCGACGGTTTCGAGGCAGCGGTCGTTTGCGGGCGGCATGACGAGGCCGGCCATGGCGTCGCGAAGGTGGCGCTCGAGGGGAAATGAGCGTAGGAGCCCCCGACCGCCGCAGAGGCGCATGCCGCGTTCGGCGAGTTCTTTCGCGGCCTCGGTCGCCAGATATTTGGCCTGGTTGAGGATGAAGGTGAGTTCCTTCGGGTCCAGGTTGCCGCGGAGCATGCCGAGTTTTTCCGCCGCTCTTCTCGCGTTTTCGATCAGCATGGACATCTCGCCGATCTGCCGCTGGATGCGGTCGGAATGGGCGATGCTCTGGTCCATCCCCCGGAACTTGGTTTTCTTCGCGTAGTCCACGGTGAACTCGTAGGCGGCCTCGGCGATGCCGATATAGACGGCGGTGTAGCCGAGCGACCAGATGCTCATGTCCTTGCCCAGGATGCTGCCCGGCTCGCCGATGACCTCGTCGGGCTTCACTTCCACGTCTCGAAAATCCATGGAGTTCGACACCGTTCCGCGCATGCCGACGGTATCCCAGTCGTGGATGATCTCGATGCCCGGACGGTCCGCCGGGATCATGACGTTGAGCAGGCCGTCCCGAATGTCGGTCGCTCCGTCGAGGAAGCTCCAGGTGAAGTAGTGCGTCGCGCCCGTGGAAAGGGAGCAGAAGTGCTTTTTTCCGTTGAGTATGTAGACACCGTTTTCTTCCCGGATGGAGGTTCGGACGGCCAGCTTATCCCGGAACGAGGAGCCGGGCTCGCTCGTGATGGAGGAGAAGATGGCGCCGTCTTCCACCACGGCGCGGAAGTAGCGCTCTTGCTGCTCTTTCGTCGCGATCTGGAGCATGAAGTCCACGATGGCGCTGTGCATGTTGAAGGTCAGGCCGGTAGCGGCGCAGCCTCTGGATATTTTCGAAAGGATGGTGACGTAGGTAAGGGAGTCCGCTCCGATGCCCCCGTATTCCCTGGGGACGGAAAGCGCCAGCAGGCCGCTCTTTGCCAGATCTTCGTAATTTTCGGTGGGAAACCGCGATTCTTCGTCAATCTCCTTCGCGCGCGGGGCGAATTTCTGCCGGCTGAGGCTGTCGGCCAGATCGACCCATTTCTGATTCTCCGGGGGGAGCTGAACGCCAATGCCGCTCATATCGGTCTCCTCACCGATGGAGTGATCAGGAAAAGGCTGCCCGGGCCGCATGCGGCCGCCCGGATGGTCATCAGGCTATCTTTCAGAAATGTTCGAAAATAAATTGTGAGCGTCAGGATGCCAGAACGGGTTCGGGGTTATCAAGGGAGACCGGGTCGGTGTCTTTCAGAAGGGGCATGATGTCCCGCCCGAAACGCTCCACTTCCTCGACATGGGGCCATCCGGAGAGGATGAAGCACTCCACGCCCGCGTCAACGTATTCTTTCAACGCTTTTGCGATCATGTCCGGCGTGCCGACCAGCGAGGCGCCCGCCCCGGCGCGAACCGTGTTCACGCCCATCCAGAGGGTGTCCGTGACCCAGAGCGATTCGCCCTGGGCCAGTTCGTTTACCCGGGTTTGCCCCGCGCTCTCGGTGTTGTTTTTCATATCAGCCCATGCGCCGGTATTGCCAATGTCGCTGCCTTCGAGCAAGGCTTCCGCAGCGCGGCGGGCTTCTTCTTTGGTGTCCCGGCACATGACGTGCATCCGGACGCCGAACTTGATTTCTTTTTCGCGGCCGAATTCCGCAGCGCGCTCACGCATGTCAATCACATCCTTCGCGATGGTATCGAGGTCGACAGCGTACATCATGTGCACATCGGAGTGCTTGGCCCCGACGCGGCGGCCCGCCTCGGAGCTTCCGCCGAGATAGACAGGTGGAAACGGTTTCGACTTGTGCTCGGGGAAGAAGGATGCGTCGCGGATGTCATAATGCTTCCCCTTGAAGGTAACCGGTTTCTCATTTTTCCAGAGTTCCTTGACGATATCGAGAAATTCCAGCGTCCGCTCATAGCGCTCATCGTGACGCAGGTGGTCTCCATAGCGCATCTGGTCCGTAGGAGTGGAACCGGTCACGACGTTCACCGTCACCCGGCCGCCGGTGGTCCAATCCAGGGTATTGCATGTTTGGGCGGCGAAGACGGGGCTGGTCAGGCCGGGCCGAAAGGCAACACAAAATTTGATTCGGTTGGAATTTTGAGCCACGCCGGCGGCGGTTACCCAGGCATCCAGGCAGTGGGTTCCGGTGGGAACGAGGAGATTGACGAACCCCGCGTCCTCCGCAGCTCGGGCGACCTGTGAGAGGTACTCGATGGTGGGCAGCCTTTCGGGAACGGGTATGTTGATTTTATGGCCGTCGCCCGCCCGTGCGCTGGGAAGGAACCAGGCATATTCAGTCGGCATCTTGATTTCCTTTGAATGAGATGGTTCTCTATTCATATCACATTATTTTCACCTGCGGCAAAGTGCATCCAGAATGGTGTATCTGGCTGGATGAGTAATTTTATTATAGATGATTCAAGGGGTTATATTGCATTTGTCTTTTCCGGAGATTCCTTTCATCACAGCCCACGCCTTCAAAATTAGAGACGAAACCGAAGTTTTCATGTTGGCTGGCCACGGCGGAAATGGGGCCCATTTTGCCGCGCTGATAGTCAAAAAGACATTCTGTTATGATGGGGAATTCAATCGGATTGGATCAGAGGGTATCCTGCGTTTTTCACTCGGGTACCGTTTAGAGGGAAGGATATCAAGTGGATCTCGGACTAAAGGGCAAGGTTGCCATTGTAACCGGAGGAAGCATGGGCCTGGGGTACGCTGCTGCGTCCGAACTGCTTCGGGAGGGGTGTAGTGTGACAATCTGCGCCCGGAATTCCGAGCGTTTGGAAAATGCGCGGGCCTCCATCCAGGAAAAAACAGGGGGGCAGGTTCACGCCGTCCGGGCGGATATGAGTGTATTCGAAGACATCGCCACCGTTGTCGAGCAGACGGTGGAGCGCTTCGGCACCGTTCATATTCTTGTGAATAATGCGGGAGGCAGCATCACAAAGGATTTTCTCGACGTCAGGCGGGAGGACTGGGGAGAAATTTTTCAGACCATCTTGCTGGGCGCTTCGGAAGCCTGCCGGTTGGTGATTCCCTATATGCAGAAACAACAATGGGGGCGCATCATCAATGTCGGCTCTGTCAGCAGCAAACAACCGCGTCAACGGCGCGTTCTCGCCAACGCCGCGAAATCGGCCCTGATGAGTTTCACAAAAACGCTTGCGAGGGAATTTGTGCAGGATGGAATTCTCGTGAACGCCGCTGTGCCGGGAAGATTTGCGACTCATTGGCCCGAACGGATCGAAAGGATGGCCCGGGAGCAGGGACGGACGGAAGAAGACGTGTATGCCGAAGTGACCCGGGACATCACGATGGGAAGGCTGGGTGAGCCCGAGGAGTTTTCGGCGATCGTGGCTTTTCTGGCGAGTGAGCGGGCGAGTTTTATCAGCGGCGCGGCCTTTCCGATCGATGGCGGCGAGTTGAGCGCCATATGATGTATGGAAGAGTTCGCAATGATCAGAGTTTTTTTATCGCACGTTGTCTTCATATGAGGATATGCCGATGGCCATGAGCGCGAAGGGGCAAAAACTGTTCGACGAAATGCTTGAGGCGCGGGGATTTGTTTATCCCGGGTTCGCGTTGATGTGTGAATATGCACCGGAACTGATCGAGAAATACGAGAGCCTGAAGAACCACCTTGTAAAGGGGCAGGGCCCGTTTCCGGAAAAATATAAAGAGTTGTTTATCATCGTGGCCATTGCGATGCGCGACCCCTCCTACAAGGAAGGAATCAAGAATCACCTTCGTCTGGCCATTCGGCTTGGAGCCACCGCCGAAGAAATCGTGGATGCCATCTCCTGCACCATCGCCCCATGCGGCATGATGGCGCCGATCAACGTATTCACCCTTCTCAAGGAAGTCCTGGACGAGGAAAAAGAGCAGCAAAACGCTTGATCTGCAGTTGTATCGCAGGGGAGATCGGAAAAATCCCCTTGCATGAGGATTTTTCCGTCTTCCGTCACAATTGCCCACCGAACCAACCAGTTGAGTCTTCGTCAATCATATCCGCTGGAGAGATGCATTTATCTCCCTTGCGGGCTTCATAATTGCCGTTAAACAATATGGAAACGCGATGCCCGGAATCGTTCGGGAACATTGATGAAGATCCTGTCTGGCAGACTTCCGGCGGAAGGTTGGTGTCTGCATGGATAGCGCTGAATTTAAAAATCGCAGCGCGCTTCGTCCAGAAAGGAAAATTATGGAAGAAATCAAAAATATTACAATCAGAAATAATTTTTGAATAATAGTATTGCTGTTTGCCGGGTGCTGTTGATATAAATGAAGTGACCGTGTTTTCTAGATGCCTGTGCGCTCGAAATGACGGTTTGTGAATGAACGGTCAAAGATTTGTTTGGTAGATGTGCATGCCCAGCCTGTGAAAAACCGAGTTCAGGGTCCCCAGTCTCGGAGAATTTTGCCGACGACCCATTTTAGAGTTTTAAGAATAAAAACAGTTCTGAAAAATATGAGTCGGGTTCGGGGTGGCCGCTATCATGACAGATATTCTTCTCGGTGTAGGTGAACTTGGTGCTGCAAACACTCCCGGCGATCGTCTGCGAACGCTCGCGCTGGGTTCGTGTATCGCCGTCATTATTTTGGACGCAAAGACCAAAACGGCAGGCATGGTCCACGTTGTTCTCCCATTATCTAAAACCAACCCGGAGAAAGCGTCGAATCTGCCGGGCTATTTTGCTGACACAGGCATTCCGACCCTTATCAAGGCCATGGGTAAAATGGGTTGCAATGAAAACGGGAAAGGCAAGATCGTGAAGCTGGTTGGTGGAGCTCAGATCATGGATCCGAACAACACTTTCAACATTGGAAAGCGCAATTTGTTGGCCATCAAAAAGATTCTATGGAAGTATCGCCTGGGCGTCATCGCGGAGGATGTCGGGGGCAATATCAGCCGGTCTGTGGCAGTGGACCTGGGTACGGGGAAAATCAAAATTTCTACTCCTGGCCGGGATGAGTGGGAGATATGATGAGATGAGTAACCTCACGGTCACCCGAGAGCAGGTATTGGCGGAATTGAATTCAGTTCCCATGCTCCCCCATAGCGCCTCGCGTGTGCTGGAAATTTCAAACGATCCGGACCACTCGATGGCCGACATTTCCCGTGTGGCGGAAACTGATGCTATTCTTACCGCGCATATTCTCAAAGTGGTGAATTCTTCCGCGTTTTCTCTTTCTCAAAGAGTGGATTCCCTGGAGAGAGCCATTTCCTATCTCGGGAAAAATGTTATCGTGGGTATTGTCTTAAGCTACAGTCTTTCCGCTCTTTACGACAAACCCCTCGAAGGGTATGCAAGCCAGAAAGGGGCCTTGTGGGCGCATGGTTTGCGAACCGCGCTGGCCTCGAAAGAAATCGTTAAATTCACCAGCGGAAAACATTACGCCAACGTCGCGTACACAGCCGGAATTTTGCACGATCTTGGAAAGTCCATCATATCCAAGTTCATGGATGGCTCAGTGCGGGAATTGATATCCAGTGTCGAAAATGGAACCGCAGCGGATTTTCTCGACGCCGAACGTGTGTTGCTCGGGACGGACCACTGCGAAGTGGGCGCGGAACTGGCGAAGCTTTGGAGTTTGCCGGACTCCCTGCGGGAGGTTATCCGTTATCATCATCGGCCCCGATTGGCGGATGAAACCTACAGGCCGCTCGTATATGCCGTACACCTGGGAGATATGATCTCAATGATGGGTGGTCTTGGGACGGGTGCCGATAGCATGAATTATCAATTGGATTCTACATATCCCGACTATGTGGACATATCAGAAGATCAGCTCACGGAATTGTGGTTTGCGGTAGAGCAAGAATTCAACAAGACGAAATCCGTCCTGTTCGGTGACGAGGAGGGAGACGAACAGTGAGTCGTATCGTAGTTGTCGACGATTCCGCCATCGCCCGAAAATTTGTCAAGCGATGTCTGGAGATGTCCGGTTGTGAAGACGCGACATTTATTGAAGCGGAGAACGGCGAAAAGGCGCTTGAGGTGCTGAAAGACGGTCCGGTGGACCTTGTCGTCACCGATCTGAACATGCCAGTCATGGACGGCGCCAAGCTGTTGATGAAAATAAAAACCAATCCGAGTTTGACCGATCTCGTGGTTATTCTTGTGACAAGCGCGGAGAACCCGGAACTCAAAAAGGAACTCCTTGAGCATGGTGCATACGAGGTGCTCAGCAAACCCGTTTCTCCTGCAGATCTGTTTCCCATCCTGGAGAAACTTTCTTTGGTTGAAGGAGAGGCGTAATGAGCTCGATGAATACCGGTTTGCAGGATGCCATGTTTGAGGCCGCGTCAGAGACGCTGGAAAACATGGCTTTTATGGAGGTTGTGGCTCAAAAGGAGAGGCGGGAGGAAATAAAATATTTCTCGGCTCTGGAAGTCAAGGCCCCCGCTGCAGGCACGCTGACTCTTGTGACCACCCCCCGACTGGCTCGGGAGATAACCGAAGGGCTTGTCGATCCTGAGGATGGAGAACCTTCCGAAGAAATGATCTTCGATGCGTTATCCGAGCTCATTAACACGATCGGCGGACGCTTGATGCGGATTCTGACGCCCGAAGACGAAACGTTTTCTCTCGGGCTCCCCAAATGTTTCAGCAGCTCGACTCACGAGTTCGGTGAATCCGATGAATTCGCCCGTTTTGAGATTGATGGGCAGAATTTCCTGGTCGTGGTCTCGGGAGATGCCCTCATTCAATATGGCGCGGCAGTAAATACGGGCGACTGAAAGCAATTCGCCTACCTTCAGCCCTCTTGAAATTTGCATCTGCCTGCCCTGCACCCACAAGCGCTTCTAACGCGTGTCCAGATTTTCGAGCCATGCAGCCATTCTTGTACGCCCAGTTTCATTCCTGCCCCAACGCCGCGATCCGGCCTACAGCGTTTCCCGTTTCATGGATCTCTTTTTCCCCTTGATTCCCTTATGTTTTCCCGGTTCGAACCGATAAGACCTACAGACGGGATGATCGATTTTCGAGGGGAACGCCCAGCATCGAAAATTATGAAACGTCCAAGTGAAGATCCCGAGAAGGAATTTTTTTCCTGAATGGGATGGAAAGTGTCCCACGGCCGTGACACGCCGGAAACGCCAAAGGAGCCAGCGGGAAAAGCGAAATTGTCCAAGAAAGCAAAATAGTTACAATCAGACATTTTTGTTTGACTTTAATATCTTGCATGAATAACATGGCCATTATGGTCTAAGCAGTCAATATTAGCAGTATTGCGGGAGGTTAGCGAGAAGCTTTCGGAAGTCTCGCAGCCAAATGGAAGTTTGTAAAAAACACTCGAGGAGATTGTTGAGATGTGCCCCGCCGCCCAAAAGCAAAAGATCGGTGATTCTGAAATTCTGCGGCGGCAGAATTCCATATATGATCTGAGTCCCGGCCCGTTCCGTAACGCTATCCGGAAAAATAAAGAAAACGAAATTGCCGCCGGAGGAAAGGCACCTTCTGCGGCTGTGGCACGTGTTTCGTATGCTTTTGGACGTATGGGTCCGTTCATCCGGGATGTCCAGGCAACTTTATTCCATGGACGGGAGAGATGCGCGGGTTGAGAAATATTTTCAGAAATTCGGAAAAGCGAAGACCAACAAAACAGGAGAGCAGGAGATGAACAAGAAAACATTAGTCGGAGGCTTTGCCATCATCGCCATCGTGGTAGCAGTATTGGGTGCCGTTAGCGTCTGGACCCAAAGCACGCTCACGAATCGATATGACGAAGTGCTCCACAAATACGTCATTCTTGACGAGCGAACGATGGCAACGACTATAGCGATGCTGCAGGCACGCCGCTCGGAGAAGGACTTTTTCCTCCGTGGTCTTGAGAAATATCCCAAGAGAGTAGCAAAGCAGGTGAGCATTGCTCAAGGGAAGATAAGAGAAATTTCGAAGCTGAATGTTTCTCCGGAGCTCAATGAAAAAGTCAATCAAGTGTTTGAAGGTTTAAGTGCCTACGGCACTGGCTTTAAGACCGTCGCCGACCTTACCACGAAAAAGGGGAAGAAGGACAAAGGTATCGTCGGCGAGCTGAGGAGCGCGGTTCACGGAGTCGAAACCGAGATCAAAAAGGTTAAAAACGACAAGCTCCTCTCGATCATGCTTTATGTTCGGCGCAACGAGAAAGATTATTTTCTCCGCGGAGACAAGAAGTACATCGGAAAGGCCGAGAAAAATATCGCGCGCTTCAATGCCGCGATGGACGGCGAAGGCGGAATTCAGCCGGAGGACAAGAAAAAGATTGGCGGGCTTTGGAATACCTATCTTCAAAAGCTCACCGCCGTTGCGGCAATCGATGGAAAAATAAAAGCACAAACCGCCAGCCTTCGAAATACCGTTCACACGGTCGAGAAAAATCTGGATGGCATGGAAGAAATTGTCGAGGCCCTCGCTCATAAAAAAACGACGGAAGTAGATAGCTTTACCCAAAAAATGGGATGGGTCACTCTCTCGGTGAGCGGCGTAGCCGTGCTGCTCGTCATTGGGCTGGCGGTGTTCATTATCAGGGGGCTGTTCCTCGTCCTTTCCCGGAATATCCTTGAAATCAGAGAGGGCGCCGGGCAGGTGGCCTCGGCTGCGGCGGAGCTGGCCTCGGCGAGCGCGAATCTCTCCGACGGCGCCTCTCAGCAGGCGAGCAGCCTGGAGGAGACCTCGGCGAGCCTCGAGGAGATGTCCTCGATGACCCGCCAGAACGCCGACAACTCCGAGCAGGCGAACCACCTGGCGGGAGAAGCCAGCCAGGACGCCGAAGGCGGCAGAAGTGCCATTCAGGAGATGGTCTCTGCGATGGAAGAGATCAGCGCCTCATCCGAGAAGATCGCCGGCATCATCAAGGTGATCGACGAGATCGCGTTCCAGACCAATCTGCTCGCGCTGAACGCGGCCGTGGAAGCGGCGCGCGCCGGCGAGCACGGCAAGGGCTTCGCCGTCGTGGCCGAGGAGGTTCGCAACCTCGCCCAGCGAAGCGCCGAGGCGGCGAAAGACACCGCCTCGCTCATCGAGGACAGCGTATCGAAGAGCAAGCAGGGCTCCGAGCTCGCCGGAAAATCGGGTGAGGTGCTGGATAAGATCGTCACGGGCTCAAAGAAGGTGGCGGACCTTCTGGCGGAGATCTCGGCGGCCTCGAAAGAGCAGGCCGAGGGCATCCAGCAGGTGAACACCGCCGTCGCCACGGTGGACGAGGTGACCCAGCGCAACGCCGCGACGGCCGAGGAGAGCTCGGCCTCCAGCGGAGAGCTGACGGCCCAGACCGAGACCATGCGGGGGGCCATCGATGAGCTCGCAAATCTTTTCGGCGGCGCGGGCGATGCAGGGAACGGCGGCACTTCCGGACGGACACAAGGCAAAAATCCCGGAGCGTCGAAATCGATTCTTCCCGGAAAGAGAGGTTCCCATTCGAACGGAAACGAGAATCAGGCCGGAGGATCGTGGGGACATGGCTCGGAAGATGAAGGAGATTTTGGTTCTTCAACCAGCGCGCGCAACAGTCGTCATGAGCCGGTGAAGGCATCGGCCGATTCTGAACAGGATGACGATGAAGACTTTAAGGATTTTTAGGGTCCTGTTCATTGGGCCAATCATAGAGGACTCCCGGTGGCGGGTTGGATAACCCCCCCTGGCCCATCATCGGGAAGAATCCTTTGCCGGATTGCCCGACTGTTGAATGAAATAGGTGGGTTTACCGTAAAGGCGATTGAAAATGAATCAATCTATTGAAGCGTTCAATAAGATGGAAGTTGATGTCGACCGCATTGCGACTTCTTTGGTCGAAATGGATGGAAACCTGGAGGACAAGGCCGCTCTGGTGGATTTATTGGAGCAGGTTGAGTCTCTCATGGGGGATTCCCAGACCAGCGAGATCCCCGTCCTGACTGAAGCCGTCGAATGGTGGAAGAAACTGCTCATGGCGTCTCTTCTTGACCAGATTAAAGATGCGGATGTTGCTTCCGGTCTCATCAACGATTTCAGTGAGAAGGTGAGCCTGTTGGTTCGTTCATTGGCGAGAGGAGTGGATGAGGAAGAGGCCGACATGAGTGGTCTCTTCAGGCGGGCCGCGGATTGCCTGGGAGAAGATTATTCCGAGGCCTCCGGAAACGTACAAAGAGAGTCTGAAGAGGACGTACAACGAGAGTCTGAAGAGGAAAGTGCGGAAAAAGAAGGGGCCGGGAACGATTTGGAAGATTTGTTCCAGGATCTTGAGAAGGATGAGATCGAGAGCCAGGAAAAGGCTTCTCAGGAAGATGAGGACGCGATCTCTTTTGAAGAGGACACACCCGCCCAGCCGGAGGAGGAAATTCCTTCGGTGGCGGCAGATGCCTCCGATTCGGTAACGGCAGATGCCTCCGAATACGAACCCGAGGTTCTCGATTATAGCGACGCGATGTTCGAGGAGTCGCTCATCTACGATTTTATCGATGAATGCGAGAGTCATCTCGACGATATTGAAGCCAATCTCCTTGCGCTTGAAAACGAACCCGAAAACGTTTCCCTTGTGGATGAAGTTTTTCGACCGATTCACAGTATCAAAGGAAGCGCCGGATTTTTAGGAGTGAAAGTCCTTCAGGATTTTGCGCACGAGACGGAAAATCTTCTCGATGAGGTCCGAAAAGGGCGGATTCCCGTTACGACGGCGCTCACGACAACCACTATCGAAGCGGCCGACATACTCAAAACGATGCTGTCCCAACTGCGGACAACGGCGAACCGGACGCTTGGCTCGGACGCTTCGAATGATCCTCTTTCGCCGATTCCTGTGAAGCGCGTTCTCGCTTTCATCGAGGCTTTGATGAAGGGATTGGAGATTCCGGAAATACCCTCCGGGACATCGGAGCCGAGTGCCGCCAAAAAAGATAAAGAGCCGAAACTTGGCGAGATTCTAGTGTCCGATGGGGTAATTAGCCAGGAAGAGCTCGGAGAAGCGCTGGATAAGCAGGAAAGGCCCCTGGGGCAAGTTCTTGTTGAGGAAGGACTGGTTAATGAAGACAAAGTCGCCGACGCTCTGAAGAAGCAGAATGCGAGTGGCAAGCAACCACGCGGGGCGATCAAGGTGGATATTGAAAAGCTCGATAATTTGGTGAACCTTGTTGGTGAACTCGTTATCACGCAGACGCTCGTCCAGGGCCGATCGGCAATGGAAAGTAGCAACGGTAACGAGTCGGGCGAAGCGCTGGGAAAAGACATCGTCCTGTTGGGTAAAATCACCAAGGAGATGCAGGACCAGGTCATGTCGCTCCGGATGGTGCCTCTGCGCCCCGTATTCCAAAAAATGAACCGCGTGGTGCGGGATGTCTCCAAAAAGGCAGGGGGAAAGAAAGTCGACCTCGTTTCAACCGGCGAGGATACGGAGGTGGACAAAACGGTCAGCGAGATAATCAGCGATCCGCTCGTCCATATCATCCGCAATTCGGCGGACCACGGAATTGAGCTCCCCGACGAAAGGCGCGCGGCCGGAAAAGACGAGACGGGTAAAGTTCAGCTTTCCGCTTATCATGAGGGGGGTAACATCGTTATCGAAATTTCCGACGATGGCAGGGGCCTGAACCGGGAAAAGATTCTCAAGAAAGCAATCGAGCGCGGCCTTGCTGAGCCCGATGAGAAACTCACCGATGCACAGGTCTATCAGTTTGTCATGACCCCTGGGTTTTCCACTGCCGAGAAGATAACCGATATCTCGGGAAGGGGTGTGGGGCTGGATGTCGTCAAGAAAAACATCGAGCAATTACGGGGAAAGGTGGAAATCCATTCGAAAGAAGGACAGGGAACCACTTTTTCGATCAAGCTCCCCCTGACGCTTGCCATCATTGACGGCATGGTGGTGCGTGTCGACGAGGACAAATACATCTTGCCGACTCTTTCCATCGTTCGATCTTTCCGGCCTTCGAACGAAGAGCTTTCGACGGTGCATGGGCGCGGTGAGATGCTGAACGTCCGCGGCGAACTCATGCCTCTTGTTCGTCTTTCTCAACTCTATAAAGGAGAGGTGACCTTGAGCGATCCGACCGAGGGGCTCGCCGTGATCGTGGAGAATGAAGGAAGGACCTACGCCCTGCTCGTGGACGAACTTCTCAATCAGCAGCAGGTGGTCATCAAAAGCCTGGGCTCAGTTTTTGAGGGAGTGAAGGGAATCGCTGGCGGAACGATTCTCGGAGACGGGAGCGTGGGTCTCATTCTGGATATGGCGGGCGTTTTTGAAGCTTACAAAGATCCGAAATATCGGCCATCCGAACCTGTCGCGGATGCAGTTGCCGCAGGAGAAGATTTTGACACGATGACTTTTGAAGAAAACCAACCATTGGAAGAAGGATAAGGGTATGAATACGGAAAATGCTGTCTCTGAAGAAGCGATGGTCCAGTTGGGCGGAAAGTATTTGACATTCCAGCTGTCCGGGGAAGGGTACGGTATCGAAATTCTGAAGGTCCGGGAAATTTTCGGGATGCAGCAGATTACCTCGGTTCCTGGTGTGCCCGAATACGTCAAGGGCGTCATCAACCTCCGGGGCCGGATTATCCCGGTCATCGACCTGCGCCTGAAGTTTAGTTTTAACGAAGCCGAATATGACAAAGAGACCTGCATCATCGTTGTTTCGATCGAAGATGTTCTTGTCGGGATCATTGTGGATACGGTATCGGAGGTTGTCGACATACCGGGAGATGATATCGAACAGTCTCCTTCATTCGGTGCGGAAACGCCCACGGAATACCTGTTGGGAATGGGCAAGGTGAAGGAACGTGTGATCATCCTGCTGAATGTGGAGCAGGTTTTCTCCGAGCAGGAAATGAAATCCATCGAAGCCGCGTCTAACTAGACTTTGAGGAATTTTGCGTGGTGATGTTTTTTTGTTTCTCAGATGCCCCCCAGCAGGGAGAAACGAGGGAGGCAGATGAATAACCCGAAACTGACCGAAAAAGAATTCCGTCGGCTCCGGGATTTGGTGTATCAATACTCGGGAATTACCCTGAGCGATCAGAAGATGGATTTGGTCCGCGGAAGGCTGATGAAGCGTATCCGGCTCCATGGGCTCAACTCGTTTAGCGACTATTGCAAAATGCTCGGCGAGCGAGGGTCGGGAGATGAGCTGACTGCGCTCATCGATGCCATTTCGACCAACAAGACCGATTTTTTTCGTGAAAATGCGCACTTCGAATTCCTTGAACAGGAAGTTTTGCCCGCCTTGATGGACGAGAAAAAGAGCCGGTCGATACGAAAGGTGCGTGTGTGGAGCGCGGCGTGTTCTACCGGGGAGGAGCCGTATACCTTGGCCATCCTTTTGCGCCGTTTGGGTCTGGACGATTCCGCTTCCTGGGATTGCAAAATTCTCGCGACGGATATCTCGACCAAAGTGCTCCAGAAGGCAGTGGATGGTGAATATGATCCCGATCGGGTGCGGCCCATCCCGCCTAAAGAATTAGAGTCCTGTTTCCAGCGCCTCAGTAACGGCAAATATCGGATCAAGGATCAGCAGCGGAAGATGCTCAAGTTCGGGCGTCTGAATCTTCTCCGGGAGAAATATCCGTTTCGGAGTAAGTTTGATTTTATTTTCTGCCGAAATGTCATGATCTATTTTGATTCTCCGACGAGGGAGCGTCTTGTCAACCATTTTTATCAGTATTTGCAGCCCGGCGGCTATTTGTTCGTTGGTCACTCGGAGAGTTTGTCTGGTCTTACTCATCCGTACTCCTATGTGAAGCCGTCTGTTTACAGGAAGGAACCCTCATGAGTCAGGATACAAATCGATTATTCCTTCACCCGGGAGACACTTATGTGACCAACGGACTGATGACTATCACCACGGTCCTCGGTTCTTGCGTTTCGGTCATTCTCTGGGATGAATTTCAACGAGTTGGAGGGATGAACCATTTCGTCCTGCCTAGAGACGAAAGCGGAGGAGATTCTTGCCGGTACGGAGACGTTGCGATTTTAAGACTTCTTCGAATGATGCGGGAGTATGGGTGTAAAAGAGGTACGGTTAGTGCGCACATTGCGGGCGGGGCTAGGCCGGTTTGGTCACTCCGAAAATCGAGCTCCATTGGCGATAAAAACATTTTTATCGCCAAAGAAATGTTGCGCCACCATCGAATTCCGATTCTCCAGGAAAGTACGGGGGGTTCTAACGGCTATCGGATTCGGATGAATACTCTGAACGGGGAAGTTGTGGTCAGGCCCATGTCGAAAATACGCTCGACCGATTGGTACGACAAGAACGGAAATTCCATGCAACTGTCTGGAGACGGGCGGTACCCCTTTGAGCGCCGACATGAAGAGCCTGGGCAAATTCAAGAGGAGCTGGCTCGCTCATGGTAACTACAATCAAAAAACGTGTCTTGATCATCGACGATTCGGCCGTGGTGCGCCAGGTCTTATCGCGCATACTCTCCAAGGCCCCCGATATCGAAGTTATAGGAACCGCGCCGGATCCCTTTGTCGCCCGTGAAAAGATTATTAAACTCAACCCCGATGTCTTGACGCTGGATGTTGAAATGCCGAGGATGGACGGATTAACATTTCTTTCCAAACTCATGGCGGGCCGGCCGATGCCGGTCGTCATGGTCAGTTCGCTTACTCAAGCCGGGGCCGAAACCACATTGAATGCGTTGGAACTCGGGGCCGTTGACTTTGTCGAGAAACCCAATGGTGCTTATGGGGGCGGTTTGGACCAACTTGAACATACACTCATTGAGAAGGTGCGCTCTGCCGCTTCTGCCAAGATTATTGCACCGAGCAGCCGGCCGATAAAGCCTCCCACCGTAACGGCGGCCCTTCCTAAAACCACGGACACCATTGTTGCCATTGGGAGCTCGACGGGCGGCACGGAAGCTCTTCGTGTTGTTCTCGGCTCACTGCCCGCGACGGCTCCGGGCACCGTGAAAGAAGGAGCACATGGCGACACCGTCATGCCGGGTCAGGCTCTCATCGCGCCCGGACATCACCATATGCTCCTGCGCCGCTCGGGGGCACGCTACTATGTTGAACTCAAGGACGGTCCCATGGTGTGCAATTGCAGGCCATCCGTGGATGTCCTGTTCCGGTCGGTGGCAAAATATGCCGGAAAAAATACCGTTGGCGTGATATTGACCGGCATGGGTTCGGACGGAGCGAGGGGTATTTCCGAAATAAAGGAATCAGGCGCGAAAACAATCGCCCAGGACGAGGAGTCCTGTGTGGTTTTTGGTATGCCCAAGGAAGCCATTAAGACCGGAGCAATCGATAGCGTTGTTTCTCTTGAAAATATCTCAGCTCAGATTATGAAATTGGTTACCTAGGTGTTTTCCGAGCGGAATGAAAATTCATCATTGAAGGGAGCTGATGACAAAGGCTGCTCCTGCAGCAATCGAGATCCCTCCCCCGATTATCTCAAGCTTACCTTGCTCTACGTGGCCCAGGAAAATCCAGATAAACGTTAGAGGGCCATTGTTAGCCTTTTTTCTGAGCGGGCTGCCCTTTTTCTGTTTGATCTTCTGAAGTGTTGCCTAGGCGATTTGAAAGAAACTGCCTGACATCTTCGATGCCAAAGGGTTTTTGAATATGCGGGCATTTGCTGTTTTGAAGTTTTTCGAGGGTTTGTTCGCTTACAATATCACCGCTCATAAAGGCAAAATGCCCAGGCCGAACATTTCCGGATGCTTTCACTTCATCGTATAGGTGGAATCCATCCCCGTCTCGGAGACGGACATCCGTCAGAATAATATCAGGAGACGTATCTCGTAAAATCTCCATTGCATCTTTCAGGGAATGAGCAATCGTTATATCCATACCGACAGGAGAGAGCGAGGCTTTCAGGAATTCGCAAATCGTCTTCTCGTCGTCTACAACGAGAATGCGGCGGCCGGCCAGGTGTTTCCATGATGCGCCTTGTTTTGGCTTCTCACTTTTCTGATGACGTTTTTCCGTCAATCGGGGAAATATGATGTTCGCCGTTGTGCCACTGCCGCTCTGACTTTCAATTGTTATGTCACCACCATGATCTTTGATAATGCCATAGGATAAGCTAAGACCCAGACCCGTCCCTTTGCCAACGGGCTTGGTTGTGAAAAAGGGGTCAAATATCTTTCGTGCGACTTCCGGTGGAATTCCTTCCCCGTTGTCAATTACGCTGACAGTGTAGTTGTCTCCTGACGAGGTAATGACGACTTCAAGTGATCTGGGAAGAGGATGGTCTTCCAGGGCATGCTGAGCATTGGTGATGACATTGAGAAACACCTGTTGAAGCTGATATCGGTCCCCCAGTATAAAGCATTCGTCCTTTTGCGCGGTGTAAGTTATTTCAATATTGTGAAGTGAAAGACTCATCTTCGCTGCGTCAAGGACATCCCTCACGACCTCGGCCAAATTCAACTGCTCCTGATGCTTTCCCGACTTTCGGGCGAAAGCGAGAAGGTTCTCTACAACTTTTGCGCATCGCCTCGTTTGGTCAATGATGGTTTCAACTTCTTCTTGGTGATTGAGGTTCTCCGGATTGCTCTGGATGAGTTGCGCATATCCCAGAATGGTTGTCAGGGGGTTGTTGATTTCGTGCGCGACTCCAGCCACGAGCTGTCCCAATGCGGATAATTTTTCTGCCTGGATCAGATTTTCCTGGAGTGCTTTCAGGCGCTCATAGGCTGTTTCCAGGTCTTCGTACAGGCGGGCATTTTCAATGCAGGCGCCAATCCCCAAGCCAATGGAGACCAGGCTCGACAAGTCCGTTTGATGGAAAGTACGGTCACCCGTCGCCCCCAAAGCGAGCACGCCGATGATCTTTTCGTTGGCGACAATTGGGACCGCGGCAAAGCAACGGAGCGGTTGTCCCGCCTGAACGCGTTCCAGGAGTTTGGCGGCGGCAGGATCGGCATTGACATCTTCGATAAAGACGGGTCGACCGGTCTGCGCTACCCGGCCCGTCAATTCTTCTCCGATGTGGATGGTTTCGGGCATTTTTTCATACGCGGTCGAAAGGCCTCTGTTCGCAACTAATCGTAAAACCTTTTCTATTGGATCCACCAATCTGATGGCCCCTACTTTCAAGTTCATTACCGATAAAATCTCGTCCAACAAAGATGGCAATAGCGTTTCAATCTTCAGGCTCATGCTTGCCTGGTCGATAATTCTGTTGAGCGTTGCCAATTCTTCATTTCTGGCCGTTAGGCTTTCGGCTTGCTGCCGAAGACGTGTGTCGCGATTCGCCAGAGAGTCAGCCATTGCATTGAAAGCGTTCGCCAATCGGCCGATTTCATCACCGCTCGTAATCGGCAATCGTTGTTGGAAGTCTCCTTCCGCAATTGTTCGAGTGAGCTCTTCCAGGCGGCGCAGGGGAGCGGTGGCCCGGCGGCTTAACGGCATAAGAACGATCACGGCAGCGGAAAAAAAGAGCAGCCCGGCGATGAAGCTGTTCCATCCAAGCTGGCGGATATTTTTGTCATACCGATCCAGCGGTACGACGAGAGCCGCTCTCCAGGTTAAATTCTTTATGGGCAACCCGCCCGCGAACATCACGAATCCATCGATGGTTTCTCCATGTGGTTCTACGGAGTTTTTGGCTGAAATCGCCCGACCCCAATTTTTAATGATGTCCACCTTGGAACAAATTTCTCCAGGGGGAATTTGGCCGGGTTCCTCGGCGCAGGCGATGCTGTCGCCATGAGCCTCGAAAATAAGGCTGGCTCCTCCTCCCGGCAAAGGAAGTTTTTCCAGTAAACGAGAAAGTTCGAATAGCGGAACATCAAAAGAAAGAAATGCCCATATTTCGCCCCACCGATCTATGAGGGGCTCTGTAAACCGCACAAATCTGCTTTTGAGCTCGCCGTCAGGATCTTTGAGGCTGGTAGGCATTACGGTGTCAGAAAAAACAGGAAGACATTTCATGCCGGGTATCTGTTGTCCCGTACTTCCTTGTCCTTCGCGCACGGTCTTAATTTGGCTCATTCCCGCCCGGAGAGTAAAGCAAATGCGGTGAATGGCCTGTTGATCGTCTGACAACTGGAGAAAATATTCCCGAATTTTCGCCCGGGTATTTTCGGCCTCTTCCCGGAGGCCGTACTCGAGATTGCCAAACAAATCCTTAAAGAGAGGTGAGCCCGCCACTTCACGGACACGCGCCCTCTTTTGAGAGAAAAACCTTCGCATTTCCTCTTCGACAGTCGTCCATCGCCCTTCTAATCGCAGTCTTAGCTCGTTGGTGATTTGTTTTTTGGTAACAAAATGCCAATAGGACAAGATCGCAAGGAGCGGAACAAGGGCCAAAGGAAGGAGCAGGAGAAACAGCTTGGATGTAAGCGAGAGTCTGTTAAAGCGCATGGGAAGATTTTGGGGGTTTTATTTTTTTGCTCTGTTCGGCCCCGGGCCTCCATCAGGCGAGAGGGTGATTTTGTGAAGACGCAGAGTGGATATGTAAAGAGCGGGTTCCCATTCCCAGCGATATTCGCAACGTCACATATCGGGTATTGGGTGGAGATGGGCGGATGACCCAACATCCGATACCCATAGCAAATTATACCATGTTGCCCATCATTCATAACAACATAAATTCCCTGTTTTGTAGGCAAATTCAGTTGATACCTCCGTCCCATTCATCAAGAAACCAAAGTCCCCAATGAAAGAAATGATAATTCTATCAGACGCGGCAAACCTGGCTTCGACAGCGCCAACCATTCTGTCGCCCATGGGTGCCATCCCAGTTTCGGAAAAAAACATTTAGAACGAAGCGCCTGAAAGTAGCGGGTTGCTCAAGAGCGATTCGCTTCCCCGTCCGCGAAGACAATTGCGTCAGGCGGAAGGCTGGCGCAAAGCGCTGCTCAACTGGAATCAGCTATTTTTATCGGTGACTGGAAAAAATGACGAGCATCGTTCCTAGGACGATCAAGATCCCTCCCGCGATGGCTTCACGGCCCACTTGTTCCAACCGGCCCAAGAAAATCCGAGTTAACAGGATCGTAAATAAGGGCGCGGTACTGATAACAGGAATAACGAGAGAAATTTCGCTTCGAGAAAGGGCGATGGTGTACAAATACTGTGCAAGCAAGTTGGTTAAACCGAGAGCGACGGAAAAGAGCAGGCCATTTAAGCTGTACTGATACAACCTTTCGTCGGAACGGCAAAAATAGAAATACCCCAGCAACCCGGCACAGCCGGAAATTCCTCCGATGGCGATAGCGAACATTGGAGTGTCCATATAGAGAAGCCCTAATTTTCGAAATATGGCACCAATCGTTCGAAAGACGGATTGAAGAAGGGGGAAAATAAGGTGTTTTCGCTCCCAGGTATCATCTTCCCGTTTGTAGGCAAGCCAGAAGATGCCACCCACGATGAAACTGGTACCCGCCCAAAGACCCAGGGTGGTTTGCTCCCCAAAAATAAGATAACCGCCTAGTGCGGTAAATAAAGGATAAATGCCCGCCACTGGAGCATGCCGGCTCACACCGAGGAGGCGGATTCCAACTGCAAAGAGAAGGCGCAGACCCGCATAGCCGAACAAACCCATCAAGGTGAAGCTGACGAGAGCTTCCCAACGATACGCAGAGAGAGGTACTGCGGCAAAACCAATCGGCGCCGCGACCACGAGATTAACCGCAGTAAAAATTCCCGCTACGGCCAGGGGATGTAAATGCTCAAGACTCAATCGGGCGAAGACGTTGGAAATCCCATAGATAAATGAACTCACCAGTGCGATGGTCAGCGGGGACAGGCTGTCCATCTTGCTAGGACCATCCATAATGTGAGCGGCGAATCTTCATTTTGGAACCTTTCATGTATTCGGATGGGCACACGAAGTTGGCAGGATGAAAAAGGTTTTGAGGTGCGCTCTAGGCATTTAAACAAAATATTCTTGATTATTAGAGCGGGTATTTATCGCTTCTTCCTTGGAGGCGTACTCAGGACAACCGAATAGAAACCCAAAAAGCGGTGACGCCGCTACTTCACGGACACGCGCCTTTTTATTAAGAGTAAAACCCTTGCATCTCCTCCTTGACTGTTGTCCACCGCGTTTCCAATCGAAGTCTCAAATCGTTGGCAACTAACTTCTTGGTGATAAAATGCCAATGAGCCACAACCGCAAAGAGCGGAATAAGGGCCAGAGGAAGGAACAAGAGAAACAGTTTAAAAGCAATCGAGAATTCACGAAAAAAAATTCTCGGGGTTTTATTTTTTCACTTTATTCGACTCCCGACCTCCAGAAGGCGAGAGTTTGATTTCATGAAGACGCAGAATCGTATCCGGATAGGCCTTAAAGCCGCGAACCTTTTCCGATACTCCGTAAATACTAATCCGCTGATAGAAGGCGATAGCAGGGATTTCCTGATGGACGATCTGTTGAAGGCGATGCAATACATCCCGCCGTTTGTCGGGGTCTTCGATTCCGTCCATCTTTTTTACCAATTGAATAGCTTCAGGATGATGAAATCTGTTGACCGGATGCAATGAATCGAGTTTCGACTTGAGATGGTAACTTGCGTCAAAGAGCAGATTCGTCGGGGCAAAGAAGTAGGCTTGGTAATCTTTCGTTTTTATCCACAATCGGATGGCTTGGGAACGCGATACCACCTTGACGTTCATTTTTACGCCAATACGCGCCCACTGGCGAGCAACGGCCCTTGCCAGCGGCGCGACTTCATCACTCGCAAGCCCCGATAGCGTGAAACCCTTCGAATGTCCCGCTTCCTTCATCAACCCTTTGGCGCGTTTCGCATCGAAAAAGTAGGGCTTTAATTTCGGATTGAATCCAAATTCTTCCGGCATGACAAAGGTTGCAATTCGCCTCCCATTTCCGTTCTCTACGTACCGAATGAGGCTAGGCACATCCAGCCAATATGCCAAAGCGTTTCGAACGCGGGAATCTCTAAGCGGACCGGAAGACAGGGTGTCGAACACAACATATGTGAACTGGAGAGCAGGCTTCTTGACTATGGAAACGTTCGGCTGAGCCGCGATCTTCCTTGTGAATGCAGATAATACATTCGGCAGCACATCGAGTTTTCCATCGAGAAGCATTTTCACGCGCTGACGAGGATCTTCGACGAACTCGAATCTCACCCGCTCAACGCCCGGTTTTCCACGATAATACCGATCATGCCTTTTCAGAATTACCTGTTTCTTGTCGATGCTAACAAGACTGAAAGGCCCCGCCCCAATGGGTTTCTTGAAGAATGCCTCCTCTCCCATTTTGCGAACCTTTTTTTCGGGAAGAATCATGCTGAACTGAGCCATACGAGCAGGAAGGGTAGCGGCTGGCCCCTTTGTATATATGTCAACCACCCTATCATTGACGACTTCAACACGGGTAATAAAGGAGAAATCTCTCCTCCGGGAACGAGCGGAAGTCGGACTGGTGAGACGCTCAAGAGAAAATTTCACATCGCGGCTGGATAACCGACTGCCGTCCTGGAAGAGGACATCGCCCCTTAAATGCAGACGCCAAACATTGTTACCTCGATACCGCCAACGCTCCGCTATGGCAGGAATCAACTTTCCCTTTTCGTCGCGGTCAATCAGGTTTTCAAACATTTGCCTATACAGTGACTGGACTCGCGATCCATAGATTTTAAAAGGGTCGAGGGTAGGCGGAGGCGCTGTAAGGTAAGCGATTTTCAGCGTGTCCGCGTAGGATGCCCCAATAGCCGCCCATGAAATAAATATCCCGACAATGAGAATTAAAAACTTCCGCCCAAAATTAAACACGTTCCGACACCTCATTAATCTGATCCGCGAATCCTCGCTTTAACGAGGAAACGCGCGTAGCGATGGGCGGAATTTCATCAGGGTCGATCCGAACATCGAGGACCGTGGGTACCCCACTGCTGACGATCTCGCGAATTAAACTCGGGTTAATTTCACCCGGCTCGTAAATTCGGATACCTCGTGCTCCTAAGCCTTCTGCCACTTTTGCCAAATCACACTGCGGATACTCACTCGAAATGGTAGGATATCCTAGAATCCGCCTACCATGATATATCATACCATACCGCCCGTCATTTAAAACCACCCAGATCACAGGCTTATTGTATGCAACTGCTGTCGCCACTTCCATTCCATTCATCAAAAATCCGCCATCTCCTACAATAGAGACCACAATTCGGTCCGGCGCGGCGAACTTGGCTCCAATGGCAGCGGCCACACCGTATCCCATAGATGCCATTCCGGTGGCCGAGAAGAAGGTCCGGGGAGCAAGAGATTGGAAATAGTGCGTGGCCCAGGAGCGATTTGCCCCCCCGTCCACGAAAATCAAAGCGTCGGGCGGCAGGGACGAACGCAGATCCGCCATAAGGCGCTGAGGCTTGATGGGAACGGCATCAGATTCCATGGAACCCCGATTATGTATCATCCCCACGCTCATTCTTGCTTCGGCAAGCTCTGTCATATGCCCGTTCCTGGCGGTGGACTCAAACCAATTCTGCTGCCTTTGGATTTCATATAGAAGCTCTACGAGCACCGCTTTCGCGTCACCCATCAATGGCACCGAAACAGGATAATTCTTCCCGATTTCATTTGGGTCGATATCAATCTGGAGAAGTGCCCGAAGAGGAGCCAGTTCTTTTTTCCATCCCTGGGTCGCCCACTCATTGAAGGAGGTGCCGACGGCCAGCAGCACATCGACTTTATTAGAGTGCAGATACCATTCTGCCAACGGCGATCCCGAAAACCCGAAACACCCCAAGGAAAGGAGATGATCCTCAGGGATCGCGCCTTTTGCCTTGGGCGTCGTTGCAACAGGAATGTGAAGAAATTCAGCCAAGCGTCTCGCCTCTATGCATGCGTCTCCTATAACAACACCGTTTCCAAGGAGTATGGCGGGGCATTTGGCTCGCAGAAGCCAGGTCGCCGCGGCCCGAACGGCGTCCCGGTCATATATCGCAGACGGTGGCGGCAGGGGTTGTTCAAGCTCCGGCACGGCATCAATCTCGTCGCGGAGTACATCCGTCGGCAAAGAAAGGTGGGCCGGTCCCTTGCGTCCTTGTGTTGCATGTATCAAGGCTCTCCGAAGGAACTCCGGCACCTTGCTCGCTTTGAAAGCCATGCCGCTATACCGCGTCACTTGTTTCAGCATTTGAACAATGTCCGCGTTTTCCGGCGAACTCTCCTGGGACGCTCCTTTCCCAAAATATTCCGTGGACACCTGGCCCGTCAAAACCAGCATCGGAATCGAATCCGCGTAAGCAGAAGATACGCCCGTAATGAGGTTAGTTGCTCCGGGACCCGCTGTTGACATGCATACACCTAACCGTCCCGAAACACGTGCATAGCCGTCTGCCATGAATGCGGCGCCGGTCTCGTGTTTGGTCAAAACATCTTTAATCCCGCTCTCATCGATAGCCCGATAGAGAGGGCTGATCGTGCCTCCCGAAACGCCAAATATTTGCTTCACACCAATTTTTTCAAGGTAGCGGACGATGAATTCGGCGACTCGGCCGGGGCTCCTCTTGACGACATTGCCCGATTCCGAGGATTTTCCATTCTCACCCCGCGTGATCAGACGATCATCCGATGTTTCCGACAACTTTTTATGCCCCCGTATCTTCTCTACCGCATCAAAATTTACTGCGGAGAGGGGAGGCTCTCCGTTCAGAACCCGCAACACTTCCCGGGCCGGCGACTCACGGAGACGTTTGTTGGAATCATGGGAAAACCAACCGATATGGGGAGTCACGATGACGGAATCAATACTCAGGATCTTATTGTCTGGTTTCGGCGGTTCGAGCGTCAAAACGTCGAGGGCGGCTCCCGCAATCCATTTTTCGGTGAGCGCTCTGGCCAAGGCTTCCTCATCCACAAGCCCGCCGCGGGCAGCGTTGATGAAGTAAGCTCCCGGTTTCATCATCCGGAATTCTCTTTCCCCGAACCGGCGCTCCGTCTCAGGGGTAAGAGCGGTATGGACGCTGAGAAAATCCGAATCCCGAAGCAACGAATCAAAATCAACCGCCTTCAATCCATCTTTTTGAGGGATTTGCCTTCTTGAACATACCAAAACTTCCATCCCGAATCCCGCGGCTTTCTCCGATACGGCCTGAGCGATTTTTCCATATCCGTAGAGACCCAACTTCATCCCTTTGAGGCTTCGGATAGGTTGCGGCAGGACATCCCGCCATTTTCCCAGGCGAACTTCAGAATCGAATACAAACAATCTGCGAGAAAGTGCGAGGATAAAGGCCATTACATGTTCTGCGACTTCATCTGAACAGTAATCACAAACGTTGGAGACATAGGTCCCTTTTTCCGATGCCGCAGCCAGATCGATACCATCAATTCCAGTACCGTAGTATACGATAATTTTACACTTCTCCATTCGGTCGATTACACGACGGCCTATCGGGATCGAAGAATTGAGGACCGCATCTGCGTCATGTGTCAGGCTGATAAGCTCGTCTTCGGTGGTGCATGATGCCAGAATCAGTTCCCCGTCCAACGGCCGGAGGATCTCCTCTTCATAATGGATCTCGCCGAAACGATGATCTGTTACAACGATCTTTGGCTTTCGTGTCATCAGAGATCCCCCTTCATTGAAGCGCCCGGTATCATCCTAAGCGCATCAACCCCTTTCGGGTCATAAAGATGTGGCGCATACGCCAGATTTGACTTTAGCTCTACCCCCTCCCGCTGGGAGCTTTACGGTTAATTGTCCAGAAGCGTGCATAGCCTGCATTGGATTCTTGGTGAGAGTCTCGAAAGTCTAATGGATATTGCCAAGCGACGCAAAACGGCTGTGCGAAGCCGGGGATATTATTATTTTATGCGATTTTTTTAAAACAATCGAAAAGTCCAATATTCACCAATCTAATACCTGTCAAGTGGCAGGACTGTCACGTACTTGGAGGCTGCGTCGTTTTGCTCACATGAGATGCGGTTCAAAAGGGAGGCGATCTAATAATCCCAGCGAAGACCGATCGCGTAGAAGAGAAGCATTTTCTTTTTTGTATTTGTGGTCCAGAACGAATTACCGTGCTCCGTATGTCCGGTTCTTTGAATTTGGCAAGGCAGCCTGATAACGATGGGAAAGGAGAAAGCGAGTCTCAATCGGATTTTGAAGTGGAGAACAAAAGCGCTCTCATCGCTGTAGTGGTATGTTTTATGCGAAAATTTGCTGATGCGAAGATCTGAACTAATCTGTTACCGGAAGCAACTCTTTAATAGATTGTAGCAATTTGGATAAATCAAAGGGCTTCGTTAATATGAGCTGGGCGCCAAGCAATTTTGCGGTTTCCAGATAGTCGGATGTGTCAAACCGCCCCCCACCGGAAATGGCGATTATTTTTACGTCGGGATTTTCTTCCTTGAGTTCCATGATTGTTTCTAGACCGTCCTTCTCCGGCATAAGAATGTCAACAATAAGAAGATCGGCCGGTCTCTTTCGAAAAGATTCTATGCCAGCGCGGCCGTTAGGGGCGCCTGTGACTTCATAACCCGCATCTTCCAAGACATGTTGGAGCATTCGATTTACGCTATTGTCGTCATCAATTATCAGAATGTAGGGCATCGGGTCGCGACTCTTCTTGAAAATTCAAAACAAAATGATTGAAGTCCCTTACCGTCAACCAGGGAATGAGGCATTCGGCCACAGACAGATTCTAGCCCCAGTCTCGTTAAGTTTGCCATCAAAAAAGGAATTTTTCCATACACTTTTATACTCCAAACAGCCCTGATATTCATTTGAAGTGTTGAGCTATTCGGCACATCTTGCCTGCGGCCATTCGTGCCATGCCACACCAGAAATATGTTGATTTTGTTTCGTACATGGTTTTATCAGGTCAGTTATTTCCGGCGTGGTTTCGTATTGTCAATAAGTTATGATTTTTTTGACCCGAAGGCGATGTACGGCTCCTCCAAGTGTACGTTTTGCTGCCCCTCAAGACCGGCCCTGAGACATGGAATATCGGAATAACCTTTCCGATTTTGTCGGACGCAATGCGGCATGATCAAACGCCTGCCCGGTTGTGGCTCCGATAGGTCGAAGTCCAGGTGTTCAGGCAAGTAATGACTGAACTCTGCCTGGAAGGTTGGCCCCGAATCCCTTGAATATCCTGTGTCTCAATGGTACCTTTTTTGCCGTACCCACCTGACAACAAGCCAATTTCTGCCGCCAGAATATGGGCAGGAGGGTGGGAATATGTGCGGGAATAAGGGGTTTGCCATCGCCACCAAGTCGAGAAAAATCTAGCGGGAGACCAGGAATGCCTTTCTATAATCCAAAGGAAATGAAATACGCCTCGGCGGGGGCGAGCTACAGCACCTCCGAGGGAGTCTGGGCCACCGGGGAGCGAATGATGTTCGGCATCATTGACAAGCCGGCCGGAACGGGAAGCCGCCCGCACCGCCATCCGAACGAGCAGTTCATCCTCGTTCACCAGGGCCGCCTCAAGGCGACAATTGAAGGCGAGCAAAAGACGGTGAACACCGGCGAAATCATTCATATCCCTCCCAACGCGCTTCACAGCATGGTGGCGACTGATGACGAGGATGTCATTTTCATCGTGGCGAAAGACACCTCGTGGGGGATCGAGGGCGTTCCCGAAGATCAGAGCGAGGTGGGCGCCTACCTCGGTGAGGGTGCAGACGAGAAAGTGACAGAAAAATTCCGGAAGATTGCCGACGAATTGAAAAAATCGAAATAGCCGGAGGAATTTCATCCCTCATGGGTTTGAAGGGGGTTGGATGATGGCCGTATCGGTAAATGAAGAGATCAAACTTCCGATCCAGTTGACGAGATCAGAAAAGATATATAACGCGATTCGCGACAACCTTCCCAGCTTTATCCTGGTGGCGCCCAGGCGTGGACCCAGTCATCGGGATGTTCTCGAGTCGCTGGAGCGATTCGCCAAGAAGGTCATGCCCGCGCTCCAGGAGAACGGGGGTTCGGCGTAAGCAGAAGCCGAACAGGCGAAAGACAGAGATCAACGGGGGAGAAAAAGATGGAAGAGCCGGCGGCCAAAATACCGGATTCCCACGCGCATGTTCTGGAGAGCAAGGCGTTGCTCTATCTGGCGCTGACGCTGAAAGACGGCACGCCTCACGTGTCGCCCCTTTGGTTCAACATGGAGGGCGACCTCATCGTGATCAACTCCGCGAAGGGCCGTCTCAAGGATAAAGTCATGCGCGCTCGCCCGGCCGTCGCGGCCGCCATCGTCGACCCCGAAAATCCGTTCTGCTGGCTCGGCGTCCGCGGCAGAGTAGTCGAGATCACCGAAGAGGGCGCCGAGGCGAACGTGGATGCGCTCGCGAAAAAATATCTGGGGGTAGACGTCTACCCAAACCGCCAGCCGGGAATGGTCCGCGTCCTCTACAAGATTCGCCCCGAAAAGGTATTTACCATGGCGCCGCCTCCGAAGCTTCAGGGGCGAGACTGACGAAGGTTTCCCTATTCTATATTCCGGCTTGTCAGGAAGAGTCTACCTGCGTCCGGGAGTTTGATGAGCTGATCGAGCGGATCTGAGCCGGGCTAGGTATTTCCGTTGCACACCGCCCGCGCAGCCGTAGCGAACATACCGGCGGCGTCGATCAGGTTCTGCGTCGGAACGCGCTCGTTCGGCAGGTGCGCTTCCGAGATGAATTCACCCGGTCCGAAGAAGACACCCGGAATTCCGTTCTGAATGAAAAGGCGGAGCGCGCCGGGAGATTCGATTCCCGGAAGGAACTCGTTTGGCGTTCCGCGCACGGCGGGCACGACCTTTTGCATCAACTGGACGACGGGTTCATCTTCCGCGATTTCCGTCACTTCACGAGCGCCACTCGGGATGATATCCAGCTCGGCGTCGAACTCGGGGTCGTCCTGTTTTAACTCCTCCAGAAGACCCCTCAGCGTTTCCTTGACGCCCTCGGAAGTCTGGCCGGGGATCATCCGCACGTCGAAAGTGGCGCTGCACCGGCCTCCCACGACGTTCACCGCCGAGCCGCCCTGGATGGTGGAAAAAGCGAGGGTACAGGGTCCGAGAAAAGGATGCGGCACGGAAGAGAGCCGATCGGCGCGGAAAGCCTCGACAATCCGGCCCATTTTTTCGATGGCGTTGATGCCCTTCTCCGGCACGCTCACGTGAACCGAGCGGCCTTTGACCTTCACTTCGAAAAATATCCGACCCTTGAATGAGCGGATGATATTGTTCCCGGTCGATTCGGTGTAGAGGATCATGTCGCCGCCCAGGTTCTTGAGGATTCCCCGGTCGGTGAGGGCCTGCGCGCCGTTCTGATCCCCGTGTTCGCCGTCCGAGAGGAGCACCCAGGTCAGCTTGCCGGGCAGGGAGATTTTGCCTTCCCTGAGGGCCTTGAACGCGCCGAGGGTGGAGGCGAGGGCGCCCTTCATGTCCGCCGCTCCCCGGCCCCAGATTTCATCCCCGCGCATCTCGCCGCTGAATGGGTCCACTTCCCATGCCTCGACCTCTTCGGGATGGACGGGCACGGTGTCCATGTGGCCGCCGATGACAAAGTGTCCGCCATCGCCGCCCTCTCCGGTCTGGATGATGAAGTTCGGCATCCCCTTTTTGAATTCGTGGGTTTCGATCCGGTCTACACCGATGCTCTTGAGTTCGGCGAGTATCCGATCCGCGACCTCTGCGCAGTCGCCTGGCGGATTTTCCGCCGGGATGCGGATCAGCTCCTGGGCGAGGCGGACGACATAATCCTGATCTACCGCAACGGGTTCAATCTCGTTTCCCACAAGGAATTCTCCTGTAGACAAGGTCAAAATATATGAAGATGATTTGATCAGTGCCCCGAGAATACCGAATTTCCAGCGGTTTTGCACGGGAGGGGAAGCGGGAGTCGAGCTACAGGTTCAACCCCGTCCGGCTGACTGTGACTTCCGTCTCGCCGAGGAGTTCAGAAGTGGCCAGCTCTCCGCTCAGGACCTCCAGAAGCTCTTTTTTGAGCAGATC
>CAMYJL010000029.1 GCA_947258645.1 uncultured Nitrospinota bacterium | reverse complement strand
CCGGAGCGGGGCCGTTTCCGGTTCCCTGACATGTGGGCCAGGGCGCACGCCTGTTGGAGGTAGATTTATAAGAAAAACGGGGAGTGTGTCAAAACGGGGAAGCGGGTCAGAGCGGGGCCGCGGATGTGGCCAGAGAGTCCTTGGCCCAAACCACCCGGTTGCGGCCGGCGGATTTCGCCTCATACAGCGCCTGATCTGCCCGGTCGAGAATCTTCTTCACGCTGTCATCGGCTGGCGAACACAACGCCGCACCGATGCTGACGGTAAATTGGAAAGCGTGTTTTTCATTCGTGATCTGAACTTTTTCGATGCGGGCACGCAGGCGTTCAGCCACCTGGGCAGCTCCCGTTTTGTCCGTTTCAGGAAGAAGGATAGCGAATTCCTCCCCGCCGAACCGCCCCAGAATATCCTCGCCTCTGAGCAGATCCCGGCATGTTGCGCTGAAGCAAACCAATGCCTCATCTCCTGCCGCGTGTCCGTGGGTGTCGTTGATGTTTTTGAATTGATCGATGTCCACCATCAATACGGTCGTCGGGTGGCTGTAGCGTTGGGCACGGTTGAGTTCCCGTTCGCAGGCCTCAAAAAAATAACGTCTGTTGAAGGTGCCGGTGAGGTAGTCTGTGGTGGCAAGGCGTTTTAAATCTTGCTCGGCGTGAACGCGCTGGGTGATGTCATATTGCACGCCGACGAAGTGAGTGACCGTGCCTTCTTCATCCCGTATCGGAGAGATGTGAAGCTCATTCCAGAATTGCGAGCCGTCTTTCCGATAGTTGGAAAGGAGAGCGATTGTCGAGGTCCCTTCCTTGAGAGCGGTTCTGATTTTTTTGAGCTCATTCGGGTCGCAGCCTTTTCCTTGCAGAAATCGGCAATTTTTCCCGACCACCTCGTCGAGCGCGTACCCGGTTTGTGCCGTGAAGGTGGGGTTCACATAAACAATCGGATTGTCCGGACTCTGGACATCCGTGATCACGGTTGCACAATGGGCGCTCTCGAAAGCGCTTTGAAACAACCCGGGGCTAAGCATTTTTCAATACCTCAAATTATATAACTTACTAATTTACAACATGTTAACATAATCCACCGATATCGCCAAGCGCAAACTGGACCACCGCGGCGAGGGCGATCGGCGCGGTGTCGGCGCGGAGGACGCGCGGGCCGAGATCGACCGGGATGAATCCACTCTTTCGGGCCGCGGCCACTTCTTCCGGCGTGAGGTCGCCCTCGGGCCCGAGAAGCAGGGCGGCGGTGAGGGGATTCTTATCGGCTTCGGCGGCGGCTTCCTTGAGGACTTTTCCGATCTTTTCTCTTCCCTCGCCGAGCCAGGCGGCGAGCTTGAGATCGAAGTTTTCCGTGTCGCGGAGAAATTCACCGATCGGCGCGGGCGCTTCGGCGGTGGGGGGCGGGACACGGTCGCACTGTTTCGCGGCCTCACGGACGATGCGCCGCCACCGCTCGACGCGCGCGGGGATTCTGTTCGCCGGGATCTTCACCTCGCACCGCTCAAGCGCGAGCGGGCGGAAGCGATCCACGCCGAGCTCGGTCCCTTTCTCGAGAACCCACTCGAAGCGCTCTCCCTTGATGAGCGGAAGACCCAGCGTGATGGAGAGCGGCGGGACCGGGCGCGGGGCGAGGTGCTCGATGATTTCGGCCACGGTTTCTTTCGGGGAGACGGATTTCAGTTCGGCGATGTATTCATCGCCGCGCTCGGTCGCAATTCGGCAACGCTCGCCCGGCTGCATGCGCAGCGACCGGGCCAGGTGCGCCGACTCTTCGCCCTCGACCCTGATCGAATCCTCACCGGCGAGGGAGGAATCGGTGTAGAAGAGGCGCAGCCTGCCTGTGCTCACGGCTTTTCGGCTTCGAGGGCGCCCCATTCCTCCAGGCGGCTCGTTCGCCGGACCTCGAGGCCCGCCCCCTCGACGGCGGCGGTCAGCGCCCCGAGCTGCTCGTAGCCGATTCCGCTCAGGACGGCCCGGCCGCCGGGGGCGAGGGCATCGGACATGTGCGGGGCGAGCTGACGGAGGGGGGTCAGGAAGATGTTGGCGGCGAGGGTGTCCACCCGCTCCCACCAGTCTCCGAGTGTGGCGGATTCCAGTGTACCCACCTCGACGCGCATCCGGCCCGAGAGGCCGTTCGCCTTCGCGAGGCTCCTCGCGGAATCGACGGCGAGGGGGTCGAGGTCGAGCGCGAGGGCCTGCTTGGCGCCCAGCTTGAGCGCGGCGGCGCTCAGGATGCCGGAGCCGCAGCCCACGTCGAGGAACCGCTCGGGCGGCCGCTCGATGGACATCCGCTCAATAGCGAGGAGGCAAAGGTGCGTCGATGAATGGCGGCCCGTCCCGAAGGCGAGCGAGGGCTCGAGGATGACATCGACGCGCCCGGGCGGCGTTTCGGATTCGTCCCAGGGCGGGCGCACGCGGATGCGTTTTCCGTAGTTGCGCGCGGTGAATTTTTTACGCGACTGGGTGAGCCAGTCCGCCTCCTCGATGTTGCGGACCGAGATCGCGCTGCCCTCGACGCCGAACCCGGACAGGGCCGCCTCGGCGGCGCGGAGCTTTCCGGTCGCGCCGGGCTCAAGGAGAAAGTGGGTGACGAGTACGGAAGTGCCGGGCCGCGCGTCGCGCGTCTCGACCGCCGCCGCGCCCGATTCGATCAGGAGGCCGGAGGCGTCCTCGGCGACCTCGTTCGGCACTTGGACCAGAAGCTCCATCCATTTGCGCGGCATGCGGGTTACTCCGGGAGTTCTTTCTTTTCGTGATCGACGATGTATTTGACGGCAATGTGGTTGAAGCCGATCTGAAATCCCGTGCCGTCCTTCACCTTGCCGACAAATCCGATGGCGTTGTGGGTATCGTCGAAAATTTTGACAAAGAATTGATGGACATGCGTCATTGGGTTGGAGCAATTGGGTGAATACCAATTGATTGCGGCTTCTTTTGTGTTTGGCTCGGCGAGTCCCGCCCAATTCTTGTCAGTCGGTTTCAGGAAAGGCGTCCAATCCTCCCGGTCGACCCTGAAGAAAGGGCCGTATATTTTTCCCGGCTCAAACCGCAGCTCGCCGATGGGGAGGCAGGGATCGTAGGAATCACGCGAATCCGGCGTAAGGCCGCCCAGTGTGGAGGTAACAAATTCAGATTCCATGGCATTTCCCCTATCGATGCCCTCAGCCTTTCGCCGGGAGGATGACCTCGGAGTCGCCCGCGCTGGCGGTCTCGCCGAGCTGGTTCACGCCGGTGAACTCGATCGTGACGCTGTCGCCGTCCCCCTTTTCTTTCACTTTGCCGGTGTAGCGGATGGTGTCGCCGTAGATCATCGGCTTTCGCACCTGGCAGTTGAGGCGCTTGAGGAAGCCGTCGTCCCCCATCCAGTTCGTGATGAAGGGAGTCGACCAGGCGAAGCGCATGACGCCGTTGTCGAAGGGCCCCGGCATGCCGCGCCCGGCGGCGAGGGTGAAGTCCTCGTGCTGCTGGGAATTCTTCACGGGGATTCCGATCTTGGGCGTGATGACGGCGTTGTGCGGCGCTTTCAGGATGTCCAGGTAGCCGAGTCGGCCCGCCTTGTAGGAAGGCCCCAGCGCCGCGTTCCAGGCCACCATGTCGCCGATGGTCAGGGGGCCCCGCAGGATGGCGGGAACCTCGTCCCCGACCGATACGTCCTCCCAGTAGCGGGTCTCGCCGCCCCGGCGCTCCTCGGCCCGGTAGGCGGCCTCGATCTCCTCCATGGCCGCTTCGTCGTAATAGGAGATCTCGCGGTCGTACAGGAGGCTGGTCCCCTCCTGGAGGGTGCGGATCATGGTCCCGGTGGCCCGGGCGACGACTTCGTCCTCGCCGTTCCAGTAGGTGAACTCCCCGATGACGAAGATGAGCTTGCGGCCCGCCTTGTTTGTTTTTTCGAACATTTCTTTCTGAACCGACGAGGCGCGGAGCTTGTCTCCCTCGTAGACGGGCTTGAACCATTCAAACTCCACCCCGCCGATCAGGGACGAGAGCGGGGCCGCCATCGGCGCGCCGTGGAGGATGGGGTAGAGGACCGACACGAAAAAGGCGGGCGGAGCCAGCAGCTTCTTGTGCGGGGTCTTGGCGGCGTAGTCGGGATCGACCCAGAGCGGGTTGTCGTCGTCGATGCCGTAGGCGAAATGGCGAATGGCGTCGGCCGAGGCCTCGTTGTTCCAGGGGCCGCGCTCGCGAACCTCCTTGCCGGTCAGCTCGCGGGATCGGGCGATAAATTCTTCAATCTGGGCTTCAGCGTCGTTGGCCACTTCGGGCGCTCCTTATTCATTCTGGTGCAGGTTCGAGTTGGGTTGATAGGCGCTACTTTACGGTCGGCGGAGCGATTCGGCAATCAGAGGGAGAGTGACTTAAGCCTGTCGGAGAGCCTCGCCCGGAGGGAGCAGGCCGTACCAGCGGAAGCTATTTGGCGTCTTTCGGGATATTTCCGTGGGAAAGATAGGTGCTCACGGCCTTCGCCGTCCACTCGACGAGGGATATCATCCGGTCGTACTGCATCCGCTTGGGGCCGATAATTCCAATGGTTCCGAGGGGACGGTCGTCGATGAAGTAGGGACGCGCCACGAAGCTGCAGTCGTTCATCCCCTCGATGTCGTTTTCCGCTCCGATCAGCACGTTGACGTCGGTGGAGGTGAGGCATTCGTCCAGGATGCGGACGATCTTTCCCTTTTCCTCGAAGGCCCGGTAGAGGCTTTGAAGTTTCTCATAATGGTCCGAGAAATCGGGTTGGGAGTAAACGCGCGAGGCCCCTTCGACGAAGAGAGAATCCTCGGAAGCGTCCGCGTCTTCTTCCAGAAAGGCCCGTCGGCTGAGTTCCTCGGCCCTTTTGTAGAGCAGGTCGATGTGGTCACGCTCCTCGCCCATCCGGGACAGGACTTTTTCGCGGACCTCGCGGAGGGAGAGACCGGTGAATTCATCGTTCAGATAACGGGATATCCTGTCGAGTTCTTCCTGAACGAGATCCTCTTCTATCTGAACGACCCGGTTCTGAACAACGCCGCTTTTCGAGAGGAGGACAACCAGCACTTTGTTTGTGGCCATCCGGATGAACTGGACGTGCTGAAAGTGCAGCAGGTCGCTTCCGGGCAGCAGCACCACTCCGGCGTTGTTGGTGAGCTCCGAGAGAATCTTCGATGCCTGGACGACCACCTGTTCCACCTGATCGAGACCGCTGGCGTAGCTCTTCCGGATGGTGTTCTGTTCCTCGGTGGTGACGGGGCGGATGCTCATCAGGGCATCGACAAAGAGACGGTATCCCAGGTCGGTGGGCAGTCTCCCGGCGGAAGCGTGGGGTTTGGTCAGATATCCCGACTCCGCCAGGTCGCTCATGATGTTGCGGATGGTGGCCGGGCTCATGGCGGTCGGGATTTTTTTCGACAGGGTGCGGCTACCGACCGGCTCGCCGGTTTCAACAAACGTGTCCACAACCGCGCGGAGGACCTCTTGATCCCTTGTGGAAAGCTCCAAATGCTTCATGATGTATCCTAGCGATGTGAGGAGAACCTTGGTTTTAGCACTCTCGACCCCAGAGTGCTAACCTTTTGATTAAGCTTAATGAGGGGCTCTGTACCTGTCAAGGATGGGGGGCCGGGCGAAAGGGGATTCTTTCCCCCTCCGGGCCGCCGTTTTTTCCTATAAGTTCTTGAAGATGGTATCCTTAATTGATTTTATCAGTGTATCCCCCTGGAAGGTGATTCGGAAAATGGTCAGCCCGAAGGAAATCAAAGGCTCCGCACCGGAGACGTATGGAGAGCCGGTGCCGCCCGGTCTGAATGATTCGCCCCCCATCCGGGACAACAGCGGCAACTCCCGTTCCCGTCTCAGGGAATCCCGGAGGGTCAACCGGCGTTTCCAATATCAGGTGCTGGCGATCACGGCTGCCGTCCTGGCTGTTTTGCTTCTTTTTTCCCGCAAAGTGTACACCGATGCGCGAACGGACATTGAAGAGCAGTTCAACCGCCAGCAGTTGCTCATCGCGGATCAGGCGAGCAGCAAGATCGCCTCTTTTCTGGACGAGTTAATTGCCAGCCTCCGCTACAGCGCCCGATTTCTCCGCACGGTCGGTCCCGGGCATCCCGGCCGGATGAGCTCGATGGCGGGCCTCTACGAGCGCCTCGGGGGGAGGCTGCGCGTCAGCGAGGTGGGTTATATTCAGGTGAAAATCGGGTCCCGCGATTCCCTCCTCCGCGAATATGCCGGTCTGCTGTCCCGTTGCGTTCCGAAAAATAATATTTGTTTCCTTATCGTTCAAAAAAAGAGCACGCCCGATTATCTTTTCGCCGCCGCGCCGGTTTCGGGGGGCGTTTGGATTTACGCGATCGTGACGCTTGAGGATCTGGATCGATCGTTCGTCAGCCCGATTCAGTCGGGACTCAAGGGGCGCGCGTGGCTTTTGACCTCCACCGGGCGGATTCTCATTGCCCCCGGCTTCCGCGATCTGGAGGGAACCCGGGTGGCCGATCTCGCGAAGCGCCAGGGAGACGAGCGTCTCCTGAAAGACGCCGAGCGGATGCGCCGGGGCGAGCGGGGGTTCGACTGGCACTTCGATGTCCGGCCCGGCAAAAATTCACACAGGCGGCGCATGCTCACGGCGTACACCCCGCTCCTCATCGGGAAGGAACAATGGACGCTCGCCGTGACGGCCCCCTCTTCGGAAGTGGGCGACCTCGTCCGGCACACCTTCCGGAAGGGGTTTCTGCTCACGAGCTTTGGCTTCATCGTGATCATTTCGGCGGCGCTGATCATCCTCGACCGCGAGCGGCGGCGCATCCGGGCCGAGGACCGGCTCCTGTGGTCGGGCCAGGTGCTCGAGAGCAAGCAGCGCCTTCAGGCGCTCTTCGACGGGATCACCGACAGCATTTGCATTCTCGACCGGAATTATAAAATCCAGATGCTGAACCGGGGTATGGCGCGCCTTCTCAAAAACGAAATTCCCAGCCTGCTCTACCGTCCCTGGGGCGGGGATGAGGAAAACATGATTCCCGGGCCAATGGCCGATCGGACCCTGGCGGCGCACACTTTCGAGACCGGCCGCCGGGGTTTTTCCGAGCGGTCGATCGTGATGGAGGGGGAAAAGCGGCGCGACCTGGAAATCTATTCCTATCCCATCTTCGACGCCGACGGAAATACGCAGCAGGTGACCCTCTACATCAAGGACGTGACCGAGCGGCGCGAGCTTCAGCAGCAGCTCACCCAGCAGGATCGCCTGACCATCGTCGGGAAGATGAGCGCGCAGGTGGCGCACGAAATTCGCAATCCGCTTTCCGCCATCAACCTGAACGCCGAGCTGCTCGAAGACGAGCTGGAGCGCTTCGGGGACGAGGAGACGCGCGAGGCGTGGACGCTCCTGCGGTCCATCAAGCAGGAGGTGGATATTCTCCGGCAGGTGACGGATGATTATCTCAAGTTTGTCCGCATGCCCCGATCCGATCGCCGGGTCGGCGATATCAACGAATTGCTCGAAGAGCTTTTGAACTTTTACGCGGAAGAGGGACACAGCCGGAAGATTCGGATAGAGCGCGATTTCACGGCTGATCTGCCCGAGGTGGAACTGGAGGACACCCAGCTCCGGATCGCTTTTCAAAATCTCGTCCGGAATGCTTTTGACGCCATGCCCGGGGGCGGGCGTCTGGTTGTCCGGACGCGGAAGAGCCATGAGAGCGGGGTGGCCGTCGAGATCGAGGACGAGGGCGTTGGCATCTCATCCGAGGAGCAGACGATGATCTTCACGCCGTTTTACACGACGAAGGCGAGCGGCACGGGTCTCGGACTCGTCCTGGCGCAGCAGATATTCAGCGAACATCACGGCACGGTCCGCTTCTCCAGCCAGGAGAAAAGCGGGACGACCTTTCATGTCGAGCTGCCGGCCGCCGCACAACTGGAGACGAAGGCATGAGGTCGAACGAGGAAATCCACATCCTGGTCGTTGACGATAAAAAAGGCAGCCGGGAGGCGCTCCAGAAGATGATTGCCAAGGAGGGCTACCGCGTCTCCCTGGCCCACGACGCCGAAACGGGGCTGGAACTGTTCCGTCAGGAGCCGGTCAGCCTTGTCATTACGGATTTGCGCATGCCCGGCATGGACGGCATCACCCTGCTCAAGGAAGTGAAGCGGCTGAACGGCACGACCGAGGTGATCCTGATCTCGGGCTATGGGACGGTGGAGTCCGCCGTCGAGGCCATGCGCGAGGGCGCCTACGATTTCATCACGAAGCCGCTCGAGCGAGCGCTTGTGCTCAAGGCGATCACCAAGGCGCTGGAAAAACAGGAACTCCTGCGCGAGAACGCCGACCTGCGCGCCAAGCTCCGGAACCTGGGCGATCCCTCGGGCCTGATCGGCAATGGCCAATCCATGATTGAGGTGAAGGAGCTCATCCGCCAGGTGGCGCCGACCTCGGCCAACGTCCTCATCCTGGGCGAGAGCGGAACGGGAAAAGAGCTCGTGGCGAACGCCATTCACAACCTGAGCGACCGGGCGGGGAAGCCCTTCATCAAGGTCAATTGCGCGGCTCTTCCGGAAAATCTGCTGGAGAGCGAGCTCTTCGGCTACGAGCGCGGCGCGTTCACGGGCGCCGTCGCGCGCAAGGAGGGGCGCTTCCGTCTCGCGGACGAGGGCATGCTGTTCCTTGACGAGATCGGCGACATGCCGATGTCCCTTCAGGCGAAGATTCTCCGCGTGCTTCAGGAGGGCGAGTTTGAGCGCCTGGGCGGGAACGAGACGCTCAAGGTCGATGTCCGCATCATCGCCGCGACGAATCAGGACCTCCAGGAAGCCATCGCCGACCGCCGCTTCCGGGAAGATCTCTACTACCGCCTCAACGTGATCAGCATCTATCTGCCCCCGCTTCGCGAGCGGCGGAGCGACATCCCCATTCTCGTCGAGCATTTCATCGAGCGCTTCTCCGAGAAAAACAAACAGCGCGTCTATGCCTTCTCCCGCGAGGCGGTCGAGCTGATGTCGAACTACGATTGGCCCGGCAACATCCGGGAGCTCGAGAACACCGTCGAGCGCGCCGTCGTGCTGGGGCGGGACGACCTTCTCTCGGTGGACGACCTTCCGCCCAGCATCGCGAGAGGCGCCGAAAAACAGGACGAATCGCCCGTCGAGGCGGGCGCCCCGGTGATCAGCATCCCGGTGGGAACCCCCCTTTCCGAGATCGAACACCGCGTGATCCTCGAGACCCTACGCCACACCGGCGGGGACAAAAGCGCCGCCGCCCGACAGCTCGGCATCGCGACGCGGACCATCTACCGCAAACTCGATCAGGCGGAAAGCCTCAAGTAGAATTCCCTCCTAGAAGATTTCCGCTTTACCTACAGGGTCATTATGCAGCTTTATACGATCACCACCCGCGAGCAGAAGCCAAAGCCCGGACATCCGCTCCTGGCGCATGGGTTCCGCCCGTTTTTTCTTCTGGCGAGCCTCTACGGCGCGTTTTTCATGAGCGCCTGGCTGACCATTCTCCTGGGCGCGGTCCAGCGCCCGGCGGATTTTCATCCCGTGGTCTGGCACGGGCACGAGATGATTTTCGGCTTCGCGGGGGCCGCGGTGTGCGGATTTCTCCTGACTGCGACGGCGACATGGAGCCAGATCCCCCCCGTCACCGGAGGGCGGCTCTCGATCATCGTGGGGGCGTGGGCAGCGGGTCGTGCCGCCATGTGGCTTTCCGGGGTGCTGCCCCTCTGGGCGGTGGCGGCTGCGGACCTCGCCCTGTTTCCGGTTCTGGGGTGGGCCATCGCGCCGGTCCTGCTCACGCCGGGGAACCGGAAGAACCTGCTCTTTCTGCCCGTGCTCGCCGCCTTCTTCGCCGCCAATCTCCTGATCCATCTCGAACCCGTCGCCCGGACCGCCGCGCAGGGCCTCGGCCTCGGCGTCAACCTGCTCGTGCTCCTGATCGTCGTCATCATTGGCCGGATCGTCCCGACGTTCTGCGCCGTCGCGCGGCTCGGCTCGGGCGGGCCGATCGCATCTCCCTCCCGCCCGGCGATCGAGGCGCTGGCCATCGGCGCCATGGCGCTTGTTCTCGTCTCGGACCTGATAGACAGCGAGTCCTACCGGAGCGGCGTTCTCGCGATTCTGGCGGCGGCGGCGCAGGCCGTCCGCATGATGAGCTGGCGGGCCGGGAAGCTTCTCCGAAAGCCCTACATCTGGTCGCTTCATCTGGGATACGCCTGGATCATCGCCGGTCTTCTCCTGAAGGGAGTGGCGGCGCTGGACGGACCTGTTCCGGCGGTGAGCGCCCTGCACGCGCTGACCGCCGGGGGAATCGGAACGATGATCCTCGCGGTGATGTCGATTGTCGGCCTGTTGCACACGGGAAGGCCGGCGGAAATCCGGCCGGCGGTGACGGCGGCCTACCTGCTGGTCTCGGCCGCCGCCCTCGTGCGAATCCTCGCGCCCATCGTCTTCTACGAGGATTACAAGGAAGCGCTGATATTCGCCGCCGCCCTGTGGGCGGCCGCCTTTCTTGTATACGCCGTCGTGTACTGGCCGTTTCTCACGCGGCCGCGCCCCGACGGGATTTCCGGCTGACTTTTCGGCCGGGATGAACGGGCTCCGGGCCCGGGCCGACCCCCGCCCCGCGGGTCAGCCCCCTTCCTTTTCCTTTTTTTCCTTTGTGGTAGTTTGACTGGAGAACGCCAGTCGAAGAGGCCGACCCTTGGGGGAAGGCGCGCCGCCGGATGCGTTCGGCTGAAAGAGAGGGGTGCGTGTCAGGCCGTTTCATTACATTTGAAGGCCCCGAGGGGTCGGGAAAGACCACCCAGCTGGGCCTTCTGCGCGAGTGGATGGCGGGCGCGGGCCTGCCGTTTATCGCGACGCGGGAGCCGGGCGGCACCCGCCTCGGCGCGGACATCCGCGAGATTTTGCTGACGCCCCGGGCCGATAAGGTGGACCCGCTCGCCGAGTTGCTTCTCTACGAGGCCGACCGGGCGAATCACGTCGGCCAGGTGATCCGGCCCGCGCTCGGGGCCGGGAAGCACGTCCTCTGCGACCGGTTCTACGATTCGACCACGGCCTATCAGGCGTACGGCCGGGGTCTTCCGGAAGCCCTTGTCCGCGAGCTGAACGAAAAAGCGGCCGGCGGGCTGGTGCCGGACCTGACCCTGCTTTTCGAGGTGTCCGCCGCCGAGGGCCTTCGCCGGGCGAAGGGCGGCGATGACGGGGATCGCCTCGAAGGAGAGGGGCTGGATTTTCACGAGCGCGTGTGGAAGGGATTTCTCGAACTCTCGCAAAGAGAGCCGGAGCGGGTCCGCCTCATCCCGGCGGGGAGCGTCGAGGAAGTCCACGCGCGCGTTCTCGCGGTTGTCACGGAAACCTTCGGATGGACTGGGAATTCCTGAAAGGCCAGGACGCAGCCGTCGCCTCGCTCCGGCGCGACCTGGCCTCGGACCGGGTGGCGAACGCCTATATCTTCCACGGCCCCGAGGGGGTCGGGAAGTCCACGGCCGCCCTTATTTTTGCGAAAGCCCTCCAGTGCGGGGGCGAGGCGCCGCCCTGCGGCGAATGCCCCGCCTGCCTGAAGATCGATCGCGGCGTCCACCCCGACGTCATTCACGTCAGCCCCCCCGAGGGAAGAAAATCGATCGGCGTCGAGCACATCCGCGAGGCCGTGATCGGGCGCGCCGTCCAGCGCCCGCAGGAAGGGAACCGTCAAATCTTCGTGATCGACGAGGCCCATGCCGTCACGATCGGGGCGTTCAACGCGCTGCTGAAAACGCTCGAAGAGCCCTCCTACGACACGGTTATCATCCTGATCACCCAGAACCTCCATGCCCTGCCGCCCACCGTGGTGTCGCGCTGCCGGCGCCTGCTTTTCCGCTCCCTGAACCGGGACGAGCAGCGGGCCGTCCTCGCGGCCAGCCTCGGGGGGGCGGGGGGAGACCTGGACCAGCTCATCTCGCTCAGTCTGGGGCGTCTGGGGACGGCTCTCGGGAACGACCCGGAGGTGCTCGCCGGGAGGAGGGAGGCGGCCCTGGGCTTTCTCGAGGGGCTCGCCGCCCCGCCCGGAAAGGCGGATATCATTGATCTTCTGTCCCTGGCGGCCTCCCAGGGGAGCGGCTCGGGCGCGGTGCGGGCGGAGGTGCTGCGTTTTCTTGAAATGCTTTTAGGCTTGCTTCGCGATATACTGGTGCTCAAGGTGGCCGCGGGCGACCTCGAACCCTGGAATACCGATCTGGACGAGGTATTGCGGGAGCTCGGTCGCCGGTGGGGCGCCCCGGGCCTGATCCAGGCGATGGATCGGGTCGAAACAGCTGTCCGGGATGTCGGGGAGATCAACACCAATCCTTCCCTGACGCTCGAATCTTTGGTAATTGGCCTGCGCGGCACCGTTGGCGCGGGTTCATGAGGTGAAAATGAGTCAGGAACCCGATCCAGGCGGAGCCGTATCCGCTCCAGCGGCCGCGAACGGCAACACCCCTTCGAAAAAAATCAAGATTGTCAGTATTCGCTCCCGGTTTGATGCAAGGCCGACGAAGCACGTGATGGGCGATCTGCGCCTCCGGGTGGGAAACAAGGTCATCGTGAAAACGGAGGAAGGGGAAGAAGAGTTCGGGGAAGTCACCGAAAACGCCCGGACCATGGACGCCCGGTTCTTCGCCGACGATCTGCCCGAGGTGCTCCGGCGGGCCAGCGAGGGCGACGAGATTCAGGCGGGTTCTCTCAAGGGCCTCGAGACGAACTCGTTCGAGATCTGCCGGGACAAGATCTCCGAGCTGAAGCTGCCCATGAAGCTGATGGACGTGAAGTACGCCTTCTCGTCCAAGAAGGCGACGTTCTTCTTCTCGGCCGATGGCCGGGTGGATTTCCGGCGGCTCGTCAAGGCGCTTGCCGAGCGGCTGTCGATCCGCGTCGAGATGCGCCAGATCGGGGTCCGGGACAATGCGCGGATCAAGGGCGGTTGCGGCGACTGTGGACGGGAACTGTGTTGCAGTACGTTCCTGAAGGCGTTTGACCCCATTTCCGTCCGCATGGCGAAAGATCAGAACCTGAGTCTGAACCCCTCGAAACTCTCCGGGGCGTGCGGCCGGCTCAAGTGCTGCCTCCGGTTCGAGCACTCCCATTATCAGTCGGTCAAGAAGCGTTTGCCGGCCTGCAAGAAAAAAGTGGGCGGCTGCAACTGCGGCGCGGTTGTGATAAAGCAGGACATCCTCCGGGAGGAGATCACCCTCGCGCTGGAATCGGGCGAGCGGATGACCGTCCAGGCGGACGAGCTCACGCGGATGGCCAGCGGCCAGTACACGCTCAAAAATCCCATCGGGGGAAAGTAGCCCCCCCGGACCGCCCAGGAGGGCGGCATTGCGTGTGGGTATGACAGAAAAACCCTTCTACGTAACGACGCCGATATACTACGTCAACGACAAGCCGCATCTGGGTCACGCCTATACGACCGTGGCCGCGGACGCGAAGGCGCGGTTTCACCGTCTCCGCGGCGAGGCGGCGCGGATGTTGACGGGGACGGACGAGCACGGCCAGAAGCTCGAGCAGGCCGCGCGCGAGGCCGGGATGGACCCGCTCCCCTTCGCGGACCAGAACAGCCAGCACTTCCGCGATCTGTGGGAAAAGCTGAACATCCGCTACGACGACTACATCCGCACGACGGAAGAGCGCCACAAGAGCGGCGTCCAGACCCTCTGGCGGCTGGTCCAGGCGGCGGGCGACATCTACAAGGATGAGTACGAGGGAAAGTATTGCGTTTCGTGCGAGAATTTCCTGACGGACCTCCAGCTTGCGGACGGGAAATGCCCGGACTGCGGAAAGCCCGTCGAAGCGGTGCGCGAGGAGAGCTACTTCTTCCGCCTCAGCAAGTTCCAGAAACCGCTCCTTGAGCACTACGCGCGGAACCCGGATTTCATCCAGCCCGACACCCGGCGCAACGAGATCGTCCGCTTTGTCGAGGGCGGGCTGCGCGACCTTTCGGTGAGCCGGACGAGCTTCGAGTGGGGGATTCCGGTGCCGGACGATCCCGCCCACGTCATCTACGTCTGGTTCGACGCCCTGAGCAACTACGCGACCGCCGCCGGCTTCGGAAAGGGCAACGGTTTTCCGGCGGACACCCCCTGGCCCGCCGATCAGCACTTCATCGGAAAGGACATCCTCCGCTTTCACGCGGTCTACTGGCCCGCCTTCCTGATGTCGGCCGGGCTCCCGCTTCCGAGGCAGGTCTTCAGCCACGGCTGGTGGACCATCGAGGGACAGAAGATGTCCAAGAGCCTGGGCAACGCCGTCGATCCCCACTGGCTCATCGAAGAATACGGCGTGGACGCTTTCCGCTACTTCATCATGCGCGAGATTCCCTTCGGGGCGGACGGCGATTTCTCCCACGGCCAGCTCATCGACCGCATCAACAGCGACCTCGCGAACGACCTGGGCAACCTGCTCCACCGCACGCTCAACATGGTCAAGCGCTACCGGAAGGGCAGGATCTCCCACGCCTCGGACGCGGCCGATCTTCCCGCCGAAAAAGAATTTGCGGCGGCGGTCGCCGCCTCGGCGGCGAGCTACGAAAAACAGATGGAATCGACCAACCTCCAGGCGGGCCTGCGCTCGGCCTGGGAGGCGATCTCCGCCGCCAACAGATACATCGACGCGAGCGCCCCGTGGGCCCTGGCCAAGGAAGGACCGGAGGCGCGGCTCGACACCGTGCTCTACCACGCCGCCGCCGCGATGCGCGTGGTCGCCGCCATGATCTCGCCCGTCATGCCGGGCACGGCGGAGAATATCGCCGCCCAGCTCGGGCTGGCCGGAGACTGGACCGGCGCACCGTTCGCGGAGCTGATGGACCTCTACGGCCTGCCGGGGGAGCTGGAGACAAAGCTGGGCGAGCCGCTCTTTCCGCGCATCGAAGAGGACGCGCGGGCAAAACTCGAGGAAAAGGTGGCGGCGCGCATTGCCGAGGGCGATGAGGATGGCAGCGGGAAAAAAGCGGAAGAAGACAATGGCAGGGCGGGGCTCATCACGTTCGAGGATTTTCAGCAGGTCGAGCTCCGGGTGGCACGAATCGAGGCCGCCGAGCGTATTCCCAAGTCGAAGAACCTGCTCAAGGTCGAGGTTTCGCTCGGGGCCGAGCGGCGCACTGTCGTGGCCGGCATCGCGAAGCACTACGCGCCCGAGGAGCTGATCGGCCGCACGGTCGTCGTGGTGGCGAACCTCGAGCCCGCCAAGCTGATGGGCGTCGAGTCGCAGGGAATGCTGCTCGCCGCCGAGGGCGCGGACGGCCTCAAGCTCGTCGGCGTCGAGGGCGATGTTCCCCCCGGCGCGAAGGTGCGTTGACCGGCTGTAGAGCCAAACGGGTTGGTAAAGGAGAACACGGTGGAACAAGAGCGATCCGGGGAAGGCGGCGGAGAGGAGAAGAAACCCTCTTCGTCCGAGGCGAACCCCTCCCCGAGAAGGCCCTCCTCGAGAAGGCGCCGGTCGCGCAGGCCCAATTCGGCCAAAGCCGCCGGAGAATCGGCCAAGCCCGCCGGAGAAAAGGCCGAGAGCGGCGAGGGCGGGGGAGAGCAGAAGTCCGGATCCGGGCGGCGCAAACGCTGGCGGCGGGGACGCCGGGGCGGGCGCGGACCGAAGGATCGGGCCCCGAAAAACGGGAACGGGGGAGAGCGCACGCCGCTTCCGCCCGCGGGAGACCTGCCGGAGAGTCCGGATCTGGAAGGCGCCCTGGTGCTCGTGGACTCCCACGCGCATCTCGACGACGCCGCGTTCGATCGCGATCGCCGCGGCATTTACGAGCGGGCGGTGAAAAGCGGGGTCGGCTTTATTCTCACCGTCGGCTCGGACGTGAACAGCAGCCGCAAGTCGGTGGACATCGCCAAAACGTTCCCGGGGGTTCACGCCGCCGTGGGCGTGCATCCTCACGAGGTCAAAAGCGTCGGCAAGAAAACGATCGCTTCCCTCACTTCGCTGGCGGAAAACCCCAAGGTCGTCGCTATCGGCGAGATCGGGCTCGACTACTACCGCAACCAGGCCCCCCACAAGCTTCAGAAACACTGGTTCCGCGAGCAGATCCGCCTTGCCGTCAAGCTGCAAAAGCCCGTCATCGTTCACTGCCGCGACGCGGGAGAGGATGTTTTCAACATTCTCGAAGAAGAGCGCGTCTGGCGGGCCGGCGGCGTTGTTCACTGCTTCACCGGAGACGCCGAGCTCGCCCGGAAATTCCTGGGCCTCGATCTGTACCTCGGCGCGGGCGGCGCGATCACCTTCGAGAACCAGGCCGAGCTGCGCGAGGTGTTCGCCGAGGTCCCCATGGAGCGGATTCTCATCGAGACCGACAGCCCCTACCTCACCCCCCCGCCGAACCGCGGCAAGCGGAACGAGCCCGCCTACGTCGTCCGCGTCGCCGAAAAGCTCGCCGAGATAAAAGGGCTCTCGCTCGAGGATGTCGTGCGCGCGACCTCCGTCAACGTCCGGCGGCTCTTCGGGATGGGCTCGGGGAGCCAGCCCGGGACGATCGCCTATCCGATCTTGGGCAAGCTCTACCTCAACATCACCAACCGGTGCAGCAACGTCTGCTTCTTCTGCGGCCTGCTGAGCGACCGGGTGTACAAGGGCTTCGACCTGACCCTCGAGGAAGAGCCGGATGCCGATGCGATCCTCGAAGCGGTGGACGGGGCGAACGGGGAGCTGGCCGATTACGAGGAGGTCGTCTTCAGCGGCTTCGGCGAGCCGACCCTCCGGCTCGATGTTCTCAAGGAAGTCGCCGGGACGCTGAAGCAGCGCGGCGCGAAGCGAATCCGCCTCGTGACGAACGGCCTCGGCAGCCGCACCAACGAGCGGAACATCCTCCCCGAGCTCCGGGGCCTGATCGACGCCGTCTCGGTGAGCATGCAGGCCGAAAGCCCGGAGTCCTACGATAAGATCTGCAAGACCAAGGAAATCGAAAACCCCTACCCGTCCGTCAAGGAATTCATCAAGGAAGCCAAATCCCTCTTTGAAGACGTCGAGGTCACCGCCGTCGAGATGCGCGGCCTGATCGACATCGAGGCCTGCGAGAAAGTCGTCACCGAGGAACTCGGCGTCCCCTTCAGAAAGCGCATGTACAGCCTGGCGGATTGATTCTTTCCGTCGCAGAAACCGATGCCGAAAATGAAAAAGGGCGCGCCTTGGCGGCGCGCCCTTTTTGCTTGGAAGCCAGGCGTTACTTCAGGAGGTTCTGGATGGCCTTCTGATGCATCTCATCCGTGGGAGCCTTCATGCCGGCCTTGCCCTGCGCCTTGGCCCAGAGTTTCGGGTCGGCGCCGTGGCAGGCGACGCATGCCCCCGAGCGCCGGATGCGCTGTTGCTCGGCCTTGTTGAAGGGCCGCGCCCCCGGGTGGTTGGTCGCCTGAATCTGCTTTCCCTCCTCGTCCACGATCCGCTCGAGCTCGAAGTCGATGGGCAGGCCGTTCCGCTTGCTGTCCCAGAAACCGTTGCCCAGTCCCAGCGCCTTG
>CAMYJL010000028.1 GCA_947258645.1 uncultured Nitrospinota bacterium | reverse complement strand
AATCCGGACGCGCCTGGGCACATCCATTATTTTACATAACATATATTATCAGGAGGATCGGTGTTTTCCGGGATGCGGGTCGATTTCGGGATATGGGGAAATTCGGGAATGCGGGGAAATGCGGGGTGGTTCGCGGCGGCGCGCCCGGAGCGGACGCCACCGGACGGATAAAGCCGCCTGAAACGGGGTTTTTCCGGTGGATCCGGGGCTACTTCAGGCCCTTCATCCGGGAGCGAAGGTCCGGCGTGATGAAGGGGCTGCCCGGGTGCTTCTGGATGAGCTCCTCGTAGGCCTTGAGGGCCTCTGCGGGCCTCTGGGCGGTCTCGTAGCAGTCCCCGAGGGAGAGATAGATGTCTTCGGAGGTGATGAGGCTCCCCTTCGCCAGGATGTCTTTCCAGATGGGGATCGCCTCTCCGCACTTGCCCTGCAGGGCCAGGCTTCCCGCCAGGCCGCGCCGGGCGAGCTCTCGGTCGGTGTCCGTGAGCGCGCCCAATTCAAGAAGGCCCCGGTATTCCTTCTCGGCTCCGGAGGCGTCGCCCCGATCTTTCAGGAGGCCAGCAAGGCGGAGGCGCGCGATGACGCCGGAGCGCGTGGAGGGATAATTATCGGCGGTCCGCCGGAGAGCCTGCTCGACCTCGGGGCTGAGCGGGTCCTGGCTCACGATATCGGCTGTTGTAAGGGAGAGCGCAGCTTGCCGGTCGATATGGCCTGTCCACAAGCGGTATCCGACCGCCGCAACGGCGACAATGAGAATGCCGGCAGTCGCCCGCAAGACGGTCCGGCTGTGGGCCGCGTACCACTTGACCAGTTGATCGGCCCAGCGGTGAAAAGCATCGGGTTCTTTAATTTCCTTGCGAAACGAGCGCGCCATCTCAATATCTTCCCTAAATTATGCAAATACGTAAAAAGACCGGGGATTTCCCTTCATTCATGACCCGATAATTGAGTCTTCCGGACATCCCGCGATGCATTTGTACCCAATTTCCACTCGATCCGCAAAGGAATATTGATCGGACGGAACCGGCCGAGGTGCGTCGCTCTGGATTTTCCGGGAGGCGGGTCAAGCCTTCAAAATATCAAGGACCTCCATTAATTCTTTTTTCATCCAGCCGACGTCGATGGATTTTTGGGCGCTGAACAGGTCCGGTTGTTCGTCCGTCTTCGAGCTGGCCTGGGCTTGCACCGTCGGTTGTTTTGCCTTCGTGCGGTTGGATTCGGCACGGGTAGCCCGCTGACGTTGAAGTTGCTTTTTGGCACCCGCAATGGTGAAGTTTTCCTCGTAGAGCAACTGCTTGATTGAGAAAACCAATTCCACATCTTTCCTGCGGTAGATTCTTTGTCCGGACTCCCCCTTTGCCGGGCGGAGCATTTTGAACTCGCTCTCCCAGTAACGCAGTACGTGCGGTTTTGTTCCCGTTAACTGAGCCACTTCTCCGATTTTGAAGAAAAGCTTGTCGGGAATTTGCGGGTGGCTAAGGACCTCGGCCTTTTCGGCCATCCCTTTTCCTCCTATTTCGATGCTTTTTGAATGACAACAAACGAATCCGAAAATCCAGCCTGCACCACACGCCTTCGCATGGCGATGGCGGATCTCCTGGTTGATAGCCTTCCCGTCCGAACGACCCGGAAGCTGACCCGACGTGTGCCCTCCCGGGCGGCCAGTTTCGCCTTCAGCCCGGCGTCTTCGATCTGGTCTAGGCGTTGAGCCGCATCTTCGATATTGGCGAAAGAGCCGGCCGAAAGGCGCCAGCTTCCCTTGCCTTGATACAGCGTTACGCGAAGCCTTTTCTTCCGTGCTAGCTCCAAAAGCGGAAGAGCCTCTCTTTTGGTCTCGAACTCGCCGAGCAGGACTTCCGTCCGGGGGGCGGATGATGCGATGCGCTTGCTCACCCTCGCCCGGAACCCCTTTTTGCTAAGCTTGCGGACAAAAGACGTCACGCACTTTTTTGTCCTGCAAGTCGCCACCTGAACGCTGTAGAACCTCTGATCCGGAGCCGGCGATGGAGGGACAGGGACGGGTTTCGTCGGCACAATTTTTACTTCCCGCGCCTCCACCTTTGCCACCGAAGACGGTTTTTCCGGTGATGCCGTGGTCTTCGGGGGTTCTTTTTCCTCTTTCGATGGCGTCGCCGGCGAGGCCATTTTCACGGGGGGCTGCGGGGCGGCCCGAGCGACTTGCTTTCGTTTTTGGGGCGGCTTTTTGACCGCGATAACAGGTTTTCTCTGCGCCCCCTCTTCCTGCGGGATTTCCTTCGCGACCTTGGGCTGAATTTTCTCGGCACCAGGCTTCGGCGATTTTGCGAGGGTTTTGGGCTTTTTGAGGCCGTCCATCTGCCCCGTTGTTACACCCGAAGTCCCGGCAGTTTTTTTCTTTTCAGCCTCCTTTGCAGTATCCCCACCGGTGGAAGTTTCCGCTTTTTTCGCGGTCTTTCCCTCTGCCTCGGCTCGAATTTCCTGTAGGAGAGCTAGTTCTTTTTTTCTGCGCGCCCTTTCAGCTTTTGCCTGCTCCAGCCGCTTCTCCCGAAGGTCTTCCAGGCGTTTACGCGCCTCGATTTTTTTCTGCTCCTTCTCCAGGCGTGGAATCCACCAGAACTGATAGCCTGCCCATGCGACTCCGCCAAGGAGAACGATTGCCGCAAACACGATCCCAATGACACGGAATATACCGCCGCCACCGCTTCGTGATCTGGAGCGGGAAGAGATCTCTTCGTCTAGGTCATCCTCATAGTCATCTTCGGGTTCGTCGTTGTCTTGGCCGTCATCATCCTCGGGGAGTAAGTTGACCCCTTTCGCAGCCATGCGTGGCTTCCTCTTCGGCGGATGTTAACTTTCACCGCTAGCGACCGATGCTTCAGCAATGACTTTTTCGGCGACCTGTCCGGGAACTTCTTCGTAGTGAGAAAATTCCATCGAAAAATCGCCCCGATCCTGAGTCATTGAGCGCAGCGATGGCGCATAATTCAGCACTTCGGACATCGGGACTTGTGCCTTGATGGTTTGTTTTCCTCCTGCATCTGGGTCCATCCCCAACACGCGTCCGCGCCTTGAGTTCATGTCTCCGATAATGTCTCCAGTATACTCATCGGGAACAGTCACATCGATGGTCATAATGGGCTCGAGAAGAGTCGGCTTGCAGTCCGCGACGCCTTTCTTAAAGCCGAGCGAACCAGCGATTTTGAAAGCCATTTCCGAACTGTCGACGTCGTGATAGCTCCCGTCATACAGCGTGATTTTCAAGTCCGTCACGGGATAGCCCGCGAGTACCCCGCCGTCCATGGCTTCAATTATCCCCTTTTCCACGGCAGGAATGTAGGTTTTCGGGATTGCACCTCCGACGATTTTGTCCACAAATTCAAATCCCTCTCCCCGCGGCAAAGGTTCGATTTCCAGCCACGTATCGCCGAACTGCCCCTTTCCACCCGTTTGCTTCTTGTAACGCCCCTGCACTTTGGTCCGCCCCTTGATGGTTTCCCGGTAGGGAACACGTGGAGTCCGCATTTCCACTTCGACACCATATTTGCGCTTGATCCGGTCGACGGCAACTTCCAGGTGCAAAACGCCGAGACCGGAAAGCAGGAGCTCATTGGTTTGCGCATCACGGCTCATCTGTAAGATCGGGTCTTCGTCCCTCATCCGGCTGAGGGCGGTGCTCAGTTTTTCCTCGTCGCCTTTTGATTTGGGAGCAATGGCATAGGAAATTACGGGCGTCGGATATTTGATGGGCGGGAATTTCTCGCGAGCCTTCTCGTTGCCGAGCGTGTCGCCTGATTTGGTCACCTTCAGCTTCGCGACCGCAGCGATATCGCCAGGGACCAATTTGTCAGGCACTGGCTTTTGATTCTTACCCTGAACGTACAGGAGAGATCCCAGCCGCTCCTTTTCACCTTGGGTGACATTCATGACGGATGAATCCGGGGAGATTGAGCCGGACATGACGCGAAAAATATTCAATTTTCCCGCGAAAGGATCGACAACCGTTTTAAACGCAAGGGCCCTGAAAGGAGCGTCGGGATCTGCATCCACCCTGACCTCTTCGCCATCCTCCAGCGTCACAACCGGGGCGGGCCTCTCGGCGGGAGAGGCGCCGAAGCGCACAATTCCATTCAAGAGTTCGTCCGTGCCGATGTTCTTCACGCCACAGCCGCAGAAAACCGGAAGAAGAGATCGTTCCAGAATGCCTTGCTTTAATCCTCTGATGATTTCATCGGGGTTGAGCTCCCCGCCATCCAGATATTTTTCCAATAGCGATTCGTCGGCCTCGGCCGCGAATTCGATCAGTTTTCCTTTGTACTCTTCCACGGCGTCCGCCATATTCGCTGGCATCTCGCCTTCCTTGCCCAGGCCGTTTCCATTCGCGTCGTAGATTTTGGCTTTTCCCGAGACGAGATCCACCACGCCCTGGAATGAATCTCCCTGTCCGATGGGCAACTGCATAACGGCAACTCGGGTTCCAAGCAGCTCTTCGGCTTTGGCGGCCGCCGCCAAGAAATCGGCTTGTTCGTGGTCCATTTGATTGACGAAAAGAAATGTCGGAATTTTTTCTTCGCTCACCCAGCCGAATACTTTTTCGGTGATGACCTTGGGATCATCATGAGAGTTCAGGACAATGATGGCGTTGTCCATGGCCCGGATACAGGCCACCGTTTCTGCGATGAAATTGGAATACCCGGGCGTGTCGATGAGGTTAATGTGGTGTTTGTTCCAGTCGGCGAAGGCGAGAGCGGCGGTGATGGATGAATTCCGGCTTATCTCTTCGGGCTCGGAGTCGAGAATGGTATTCCCGTCATCGACCTTGCCCTGCCGATCCGTGCTTTTGGCGGTATACAGGCAGGCCTCCACCAGAGAGGTTTTTCCGTTTCCCCCTTCTCCCAGGAAACCTACATTGCGAAGGGTCGTCGTTTGACTTGCAGCCATAGAGATGAACTCCTCCCATTTCAATGCCTTGAAGAGATTTACTTCTCGGGCGTTCTCGTCAGGGATTAACTGCCATCTTTCGTTCGGGAGTGCGCGTTAATCGTGCCACTTAAGCACCTGATTTGTCAATCATAATGAACTGCTTGGGGGCGGAGGGTTAAAGCGCGGCTTCAAGTTTGCTGTATTGTTGCCATTGCAACCGTTTGATTTTTTACTGTCTTCATGCGTCCCGCGAAGATTGAAAACCGGGAATTGGCAACGCCTCCGCCCATTTTATCATGTCGATTCCGTCTGAACTGTGGCATACCTCTTATCTTCCCGGCGATGGTGTTTGGGTAGAAATTTGAGACTTGCATCCCGATCGATTCGCGCCGGCATTCCATCGGAAGAAAATATGGGGCCGCCCAAAGTTGCGGGCCACCGGATTTTGACGAAAGAAAAAGAAGGAGATCGTCTATGGCCAAGGGACCGAATGCGAAAAGAGGCAGCGACAATACCGACCACTGGGTTCTTAACGAAATATCTCCCAAGCGCATCCGGGTGAAGTTTAACGGGGAGACCGTCGCGGACAGCTCTCAGGCTTTGCTGATGATGGAGGCCTGGCATCTCCCGGTCTACTATTTTCCGCAGTCGGATGTGCGCATGGATTTCATGCGCCGGACCGATAATTCTACCCACTGACCCGTCAAGGGAGATGCGTCCTATTGGACGCTTACCGTCCGGGATCGGACGGCCGAAAATGCGGTATGGAGCTACGAGACGCCCATCGACGACGTCCCGGAAATAGCGGGCTACGTGTCTTTCTACTGGGACAGGATGGACGCCTGGTTGGAGGAAGATGAGGAAATATTTGGGCATCCGACCGATCCCTATCATCGCGTCGATGTCCGGGCCAGCTCCCGGCCCGTCCGGGTCGTGCTGGCAGGAGAGACTGTGGCAGAGTCGAATCAGGCCCGATTTCTTTTCGAGACGAATCAACCGACACGGTATTACATCCCGAAGGAAAATGTCCGGATGGATCTGCTCGAGCCTTCCGAAAACCAATCCGTTTGCCCGTACAAGGGTGATGCCGTTTATTGGTCCGCCCGTATCGGCGGTGAGCTGCATGAGGATGTGGTGTGGAGTTATCCCGATCCCAGGCCGGAATGTCCCCAGATCGGGGGGCTGATGTGTTTTTTCAATGAGCGCGTGGACGATATTTTCGTGGACGGCGCGCCGGTCTCGAAGGTGGAGACAAGGTGGTCCAGAAAATAGGGTTTCTGTGGGATCACCTTTTCCCTGAGCCCCGGCTCGGTTTTCGGGCGGTCTTTTTCTTTCGGCTTGTCCGGCTGGCTGGTCTTCCCCGTCCCGATTTCGCCTCCCGTTTCCGGAAGCTGATCCGCACGGCTGTGCCCTCGAAGTCGAACTCTTCTCTCATCCGGTTTTCGATATACCGGCGGTATTGCATCTCGGGCAACCGCTCGGCCCGGGCCGTGAAGATAACGATTTGCGGCGGGGCCACCGTGGCCTGGGTGGCATACAGGAGCTTCGGGCGCCTGCCGGTACGCCCGGAAGGAGGCGGATGTGCCGTTGTCCAACGCTCAAGGGCCTGATTGAGCTGCGCGGTGGGGACGCGCCTCCGGTGCGAGGCAATGACGCGGTCGATGAGTTCGTAGATGCGTTCGGTCCGCTGGCCCGTCAGCGCGGACATCGAAAGCACCGGGGCGAAACTGATGTGAACCAGTTTTTCGCGGATAGAGCGGACGTTCTCGTCGAATGTCTTTCCGTCCTTTTTCATCAAATCCCATTTATTGAGCAAAACGGCGCAGGCGCGGCCGGAGTCGACCACATGGCGGGCGATATGGGCGTCAATAGCGCTCGGCCCCTCGGTGGCGTCGATGACAAGCAGAACCACCTCGGCCCGCTCAATGCTCCGATAGGCGAGGATCATGCTGACGGCTTCGACTTTATTGTCCCCGATCTTTCCACGCTTCCGGATTCCGGCCGTATCGATAAATCGGTAGACGGCGCCCTCTCTTTGACAGACGGAATCGATGGGATCCCGCGTGGTTCCGGGGACCGGGCTGACGAGTGCCCGCTCTTCACCGAGCAGATTGTTGATGAGAGACGACTTCCCGACGTTGGGCCGACCGACGACCGCGACCCTGATCTCCCCTTCCCCCGCCGGCTCATCGTCAAGCCCTTCGGGTACAAGCGAAAGGGCTTCCTCGATGAGCTCTCCGACACCGGTCCCATGCTCAGCGGATATGGCTTTCGGATCTCCGAGACCCAACCCATAAAAATCCCAGAGGGATTCCTGTGCCTTACTCGCATCGGCCTTGTTGAGGGCAAGAACGCGGGGTTTTCCGGCATTCCGGACCGTTTCGGCAATCTGAACATCGCCCGGAAGAGGGCCCTCCAGGCCGTCCACCAGAACAATGACAACATCACTTTCTTCGATGGCGGCGATGGCCTGGCGGGTGATCAGAGGATGAAACAGATCCTCCTCTCCCGCCGCGATGCCGCCCGTATCCACCATCATGAAGACTCGCCCTTCCCATTCGCCGGTTCCGTAGTGGCGATCGCGCGTCACCCCCGGTTCCGCCTGCACGATGGCCTGGCGCCTGCCGATCAGGCGGTTGAAAAGCGTGGATTTCCCCACGTTCGGGCGGCCGACAACGGCGATGACGGGAAGCGACATGATCGGGCTCTGCTCGAAGGAAGAAAAATGCCTCGGCAATGGTCGGTGTGAACTACTGCGCTGCCTTTTCGGGCGAACGGGCTTCCATCTGGCCGGAGGAAATTCGTTTCCGCCGGAGGGGTATGCCCACGAATTTTGCGATTCCTTCGGCGATTCCGTCCGCGAGGGCCTGCCGGTATTTCGACGTCCGCAGGCGCCGGGCTTCTCTGGGGTTGGTCACAAAGGCGATCTCCGTGAGAACGCTCGCCATGGACGCCCCCACGAGGACATAGAATGGCCCCCGTTTCACGCCGAGATCCTTGACCCCCGCGTAGTTCCGCCGGAGCCGGGCGATCATCGAACCCTGGATATTCTCGGCGAGTTGAAGCGACTCGTCCACCTTGGAGCGCAGCATCAAGTCGTTCAGGATTTTTTGCAAATCGCTCAGCTTGCTGACGGTGGTGCCACTTTCCTTCGCGGCTAGTTCCAGCGCCCGGGGGGTGGAAGCTTCGCTCAGTAAATAAGTTTCCACCCCTCGCGTGTATTTTTGGGGCGAGCTGTTGACATGAATCGATACGAAAACATCGGCCTTGTGTTCATTCGCGAAAGAAGTCCGTTTTTCGAGCGCCATGCCCTTGTCCCGCGTCCGCGTCAGGAAAATCTTGTTTCCCCGGGGGAGTCGTTTTCGAAGCGTGTTAGCGATGCGGCGGGCGATATCGAGGACCAGATGTTTTTCCACGAGTCCGTACGATCCCGTCGTCCCAGGATCTCGCCCGCCGTGCCCCGGGTCCAGGACGACGCGGCCGCGCCCACTTCGAAAGCGGGCAGCCAGGTCCAGCGACGCGCGGGGTTCAATTTTTCTTCCCTGCGGCGGTTTCTTCGGCTTTATGTCCCGGCGTAAAGAACCTTTTGGGCTCGAGAGCGATCCGGATTGGGCCAGAGATTCGGACGGCGGCTTTTTACGCGATTTTGTTTCTCTCAGATCAATGACGATTCGGTGAGGCTTGGAGAGTGAAAACACATTGTGCCGGATTTGGCCGTGGGCCAAGCGGATGACAATTCTCATCTTTTCGCCGGACGATCGGCCAACGGACATTTTTCGGGCGAGACTCGCCTTTCCAAACGAAGGCAGCCGGAAGTTGGACTTCAAGCGCCCCGATGGGATTTCGAGAACAACCCGTGGCGGGTTCGTTAATTTTACGGTCCGAAACCTCAGGGTTTTTCGGTTCAGGACGAAAACAACCCGCGTATATCCCTGGGTGGAAAAATGCCGAAAGGACACCACGGTGGTGAGCGCCGCGAGTGCACCGGGCGAAAAAAAGAAGCTTCCGGCAAGAGTGAGACACGCCAGAATCATCGGAGCGAGACGGCGGACGCCAAACCGCCAACTACAGCCCTTCCCCCCGCTCCTGACGCGGTTCAATATCGTTTCTCCAGACGGGGGCGGCAGGCAGCGGGTGTCCGAGATGATCAGGTGCCAAATTGCCAGCTGCTCAAATACTCTTCCTGCTCGGGGGTCAGCGTGTCGATTTTGACCCCCATGCTTTCGAGTTTCAAGCGCGCGATCTCGTCATCGATTTCTTGCGGGACGGAATAGACCTTGTTCTCCATTTCCTTCCCTTTTTTCACCAGAGTCTCGGCCGCAAGCGCCTGGTTGGCGAAACTCATGTCCATGACGCTGCTTGGATGCCCCTCGGCGGTCGCTAGATTGACCAGCCTTCCGCCCCCGATCACGATGATGCGCCTTCCGTCTTTCATGGTGTATTCGTCGACGAGGAAACGGATTTCCCGTTTTCCCTTTGCCGCTTTCTCGAGCGCCGCCACGTCGATTTCAACATCGAAATGGCCCGAGTTCGATATGATGGCCCCGTCTTTCATCGCGTCGATGTGTTCCATCCGGATGACGCCCTTGTCTCCTGTGACGGTACAGAAAAAATCCCCGATCTTCGCGGCGTCAGCCATGGGCATCACGCGGAAGCCATCCATCACGGCTTCCAGCGCGGGGAGCGGGTCGACTTCTGTCACGACGACGCTGGCGCCCATTCCGCTGGCCCGGCTGGCCAGCCCTTTCCCGCACCACCCGTAGCCGGAAACGACAAAGACCGAACCGGCAATCAGCCGGTTTGTCGCCCGGATAATACCGTCGATGGAGCTTTGCCCGGTTCCGTAGCGGTTGTCGAAGAAGTGCTTTGTGTTGGCGTCGTTTACGGCGATGACGGGAAATTGAAGGACGCCGTCCTGGGCCATCGCCCGGAGGCGGATGACTCCCGTCGTCGTTTCCTCCGTGCTGCCGATGATCTCCGGGATCAGGTCTTTTCGCTCGGTCAGAACCTCGGTCACCAAGTCAGCCCCGTCGTCCATGGTGATGTTGGGGCTTCTGTCGAGGATGGCTCGCAGGTGGCCAAAGTAGGTGTCCCGATCTTCGCCCTTGATGGCGTACACGGGAATGCCTTCGTTGACAACGAGTGTGGCGGCCAAATCGTCCTGTGTCGACAGCGGGTTCGAGGCGCAAAGGCTGGCGTCCGCCCCGCCCGCCGCAAGCGTCTTCATGAGTACGCCCGTCTCGGTCGTCACATGGAGGCATGCCCCGATGCGTACACCCTTGAGAGGTTTTTCCCGCTCGAAGCGTTCCCGGATGGAGTTGAGAACGGGCATGCTTCGCTCCGCCCACTCCATCCGAAGAGCGCCTTGTGCAGCCAGCTCTTTGTCCTTGACGTCAAAATCCATTCTCTCTCCATTCAGGTGATTGAACGCAGGATTCGGGCGAGAAAACCCCGCAAATTTCCGGTTACACTTTCAGGGCGGTTCGCAGGTCAGCCACTTTGTCGGTGAGTTCCCAAGTGAATCCGGAACCGCTCCTTCCGAAATGGCCGTAGGCCGCGGTTTCCTGGAAGACCGGACGGCGGAGCTTCAAATCGTCAATAATCTCCTTCGGCTTGAGGCCGAATACGTCCCGAACCGCCTGGGACAGCTTGTCGGGGTCCACCGAGCCGGTTCCAAAATCGTCCACCAGGACGGATACCGGATCCGCGACGCCGATGGCGTAGGCGAGTTGCACTTCGGCGCGTTCGGCCAGGTCCGCCGCGACGATGTTCTTCGCGACGTAGCGGGCCATGTAGGCGGCCGAGCGGTCCACTTTCGAGGGGTCCTTGCCGGAGAAGGCGCCGCCGCCGTGCCGGCTGTAGCCGCCGTATGTGTCCACGATGATTTTCCGCCCGGTCAGGCCGGTGTCGCCCATCGGCCCGCCGATGATGAATATCCCCGTCGGGTTCACGTAAAAGGTGGTGTCCTTCGTGATCATTTCCCCGGGTACCGTGGGCTTGATAATGTGGGTGACGATATCTTCCCGAATTTTCTCGAGGTCGACGTCTTTTGCGTGCTGGGCCGATAAGACGACATTTTCGATGGCGACCGGCTCGTGGTTTTTGTAGCGGATGGAAACCTGGCTCTTGCTGTCGGGCCGGAGGTAGGGAAGCGTTCCGTCCCGACGCAGATCGGAGGTCTTTTTGACCAGTTTGTGCGCAAGCATAATTGGCATGGGCATGAGCTCATCGGTTTCCTTGCAGGCAAACCCGAACATCATTCCCTGGTCGCCAGCACCCTGTTCCTTGTAGAGGCCCTCCCCTTCGGATACGCCCTGGGAAATATTGGGGGACTGCCTGTCGATGGAGTTGACGATGGCACAGGTGTCGCAGTCGAATCCATATTCCGCGTTGTCGTAGCCGATCTTACGGATGGTTTCCCGGGCGATTTCCTTGGGGTCGTACTGGGCCGTTGTCGTTATCTCGCCGGCGATAAAAACAATCCCCGTCGTCAGCAGGGTTTCGCAGGCGACACGGCCATTCGGGTCTTGTTCGAGAATGGCATCCAGAACGCCGTCGCTGACCTGATCGGCCATTTTGTCTGGATGCCCCTCGGAAACCGACTCCGAAGTGAAGATAAAATTACTGTTCCCGATTGATGCCATTCAAATTCTCCTAGCGGTGACGTTAGGCAGATGTCTGGAGCGGTGCCGGATTCCGGCGCAGGCCCGATTGAGCTGAATTCAACAAGGCCTTGACCCCACTGCCTGTCTTGCAATCCAATAATGTAAAGGCGAATTTTTCCAGTTCAGCAATTGTTTTGCCCCGAATGGCCCGTTTGACCTCGGGAATTCTCGACATGGTCATGCTGAGAGATCGAAAGCCGAGACCAATGAGTATCAGTGCCGATTCGGGTTCGCTCGCCAGCTCACCGCATACGGTGATCGGCTTGCCGGCGGAAGCGGCCGCTTGGACCAGATTCCGGTATATGCGTAGCATAGCTGGATGAAAAGGTTCAAACAGGTCCATGACTTCCTTGTTGGTTCTGTCTACCGCCAGCGTATATTGCGTCAAATCATTGCTTCCAACGCTGAGGAAATCCATCTCCCGGGCGAGCAGATCGGCGCACACGGCCGCCGCGGGCGTTTCGATGAGCACGCCCTCCTCGGGTTCGGCAAACAACTGCCCCTCTTCTCGGAGTTCGGCCTTCGCTTCGTTGAGTACCCCTTTTACCGTATGAATCTCATCCAGACCCGAGATCATGGGGTACATGATTTTCAAATTACCGTGGACGGCCGCCCGCAAAATACCCCGAAGCTGAAGCTTGAACAATTCCTTGTGGCGGAGAGAAAAGCGCGTGGCGCGCAGGCCAAGCGCAGGATTAGACTCTTCTGAAACGAGCTTGGCAACGGCGGGCGGCGGGCGATCTCCCCCCATATCCATCGTACGGACGACAGCCGGCTCGGGATAGGCAAACTCGGCCAGACGGCGATAATGGCCGTAATGGTCCTCCTCGTCCGGCATCACGGAACGGTTGAAATATAAATGTTCCGAGCGATAAAGGCCAACTCCGTCGAAGCCCATTACGGGAAGCACATCCAGTTCACGGTCATATTCAATATTGGCGCCGACATGGATTCTGGTCCCATCCCGCGTGGAAACAGGTCCGGAAGCTTCGGAGTCTTCGCTCGGTGGAACCGAAGGTTGGTCGTGAAGCGCGGCATAGTATTTGGCCAGCTCCTCCGGCGATGGGTCCAGTATCACGGCCCCCGCATGCGCATCGAGGATGACTCGATCCCCCGTCGAAATTCGGCGGGTTGCGGACTCAGCTCCGGCCACCGCCGGAATCCCCAGTGCCTTCGCCAAAATGGCGGTGTGCGACGTATGGCCCCCCAGTTCCGTCACCAGTCCCATCATCCGCTCGGCAGACAGGGCTGCTACATCGGCGGGGGTCAAATCATGGGCCACGATGATCGCGGGTTCCGTTGAAGTGTTCTCGTCTTCCCGGCCTTCTTCCATTACCAAATGACGCAAAATTCGCTCACCCGCATGCGCGATGTCGAGACTCCGATCTCGAAGATAGGGATCGTCGATTCCCTCGAATATCCGAGTGAAGTGATCGATCGCGGCCTGAATCGCCCATTCCGCATTGGTCCGGTTCGACTGAATCTGATTTTGGGCTTCCCCAATCAGCATATCGTCACCGAGGAGAAGAATCCCAACGTCCAGAATATAGAGATGACTTTCCCCAAGCCGCGGGGCGGCAAGTTTTCGGATGGATTCGAGTTCGGCTTTCGCTGCGGCAATGGCAGCATTGAGGCGTTCGATCTCCTTGTCGACCTGTTCGGAGGAGAGGTGATAGAGCGGGAGCCGCGAGCGGTGATTGTCCATGACGCAGGCCTCCCCGATCGCAATGCCGGGTGATACCCCGATTCCCCTCAGGCACTCAGAAGGATTCACGGAATTTACCTCTCTTCCCCGAAGCGGTTTGCCACAAGCTCGGCGAGTTTTTCTACGGCGAGTCCGGCGTCGGAGCCTTCCGCGCGGATAATGAGGTCGGAACCTTTCGCGGCGGCGAGCATCATCATCCCCATAATGCTCTTCCCGTCAACTTCGGCATCCCGGCAGGCGACGAAGATTTCGCACTCATACGTGTTCGAAAGACGGACGAACGCGGCGGCGGCCCGTGCATGGAGTCCGAGTTCATTGCACACGGTGACATTTTTTTCGGGCACGTCTAGTCCTTTTCCTTTTCGTCACCGATTTTTGGGCGACGTTTCATCCCTTGCAACATTTCACTTGGCTGAGCCAAGTTCCGGCGGCCGTACTCAACGAGGAAACTGGCCGCTTCACCCGTCGTCTTTCCTTTCAGGAAGGGAACCTTGAGAAGCATGGGCAGATTCACCCCCGTGACCACCTCGACACCCGGGTGATTCAGCATGGCCAGAGCCGCATTGGTTGGCGTTCCGCCCATCATATCAGTCAGGATGATGACACCCTCGCCCGTGTCCACGTCCTTGACCGCTTTTTCGATTTCTTCCGACAGATGGCCCGGATCTCCCTCCGGCTGGAGAGCGACTGCCCGCATTTGCGTGGCCCCCGAGAGCACAGAATCCGCCGCCCGAAGGAGCGCCGACGGAAAATCTCCGTGGCCGACGACCACTAGGCCGATCAATTTTGCGTCCTGAGCGCCTCATCCTCCGACGAAGGAGGAGCGCTGGACATGGCAATCTGTTCGGTCAGACTGCGGCTGAATTCATGCGCCGAAAAATAGCCCATCCGCTGCAGCAGCCGATTTCGGGCGGCGACCTCGATCAATGTAGGAATATTTCGCCCTGGAGCCACGGGAATGCGGACAAGCGGAAGCGATCTTTCCAGAATTTTCTTGGACTCGAGGTCAATTCCCAGCCGGTCAAACGCCTGATCGGGCGTCCACGGGACTAACTCCACGATCATCTCCACATTTTTCTCATATCGAATCGAGACAACACCGAATAGATCTTTGATATTTAAAATCCCCAGACCTCGGACTTCTAGATGATGTTTTAACAGGTCCGTGCTCTGCCCAACGAGTTCTTGCCCTCGAAGGTGAATATCGACAATGTCGTCGGCAACGAGACGGTGGCCCCGCGTAACCAGGTGGAGGGCGCACTCGCTTTTGCCGATACCGCTTTTTCCCTGAATCAGGACACCAACGCCGTATAAATCGACCAGGACGCCATGAAGCCGCTCATGAGCGGCCAACCGGAACTCCAGATACGAGATAACATGAGGGAGGAGTACCTTTCCCGATAATTGGGAGCGAATCAGCGGCACATTCGCCCGATCGGCCGCCTCTCGCACGCCGCGGGATAGCGTATGGCCCGCCGACACGATCACGAGGCATATTGGGAGGCGGAATAATCGGGAAACCGCCTCTACTTGAGCCGATTCATCCAGGCTCAAGAGGAAATTCATCTCTGTATTTCCCCATATCTGTACCCGATCGGGGTGTACGGGTTCAAGGAAACCGGCCAAGGCCAGACCGTTTTTTTGATAGCGGGTGTGACGAATCACCCGGGACAAACCCTTATTTCCCGCAACCAACTCAAGACGAAGATTTTCCCGCAAATCCTCAAAAAACTGGGCGGCGGAAATTTGGAGCATGGTCATTTAATCCTCAAAATGCGCCATGGAATCTGATAGAGCAATCGAACCAATGAACGAATTCAACATCGCGGCATTCAGGCGGAAAACCGTTTCCGGTGGGCGAATCCGCCTGCGGATCCACACCGGAACGCTCCTTCCTCCAGGCGAAACTCATGACCGGGCAGCAGGAAAATACACTCCTCCAATAAGCCTGCTCTAAGTGTTTGAAATAAATCGTATTAGTTTGGGCGATCCGTAGTATGAAGGGCGTCAGCTTTCAAATATCTTCTTTTAAATAACCAGGATATCCTGACTTGCGCGGTCGAAAAAACAGTCCCTTGAAAACTTATTTTGCTATTATACCTGAAATTTCAGGGCAGATCATGGGGTCCGGGGGTCTTTAGGACAATTCGCTCCCTTCAACCTCTCCTTCGTCTTCTTCGGAAATGGATGAATCTTTCGCCAGGGAGGTTCGTCTCTTGGAATCGTGGCGCCGTTTTATCTCCTTTCGAAGCTGGCTCGCAATTTTTTTGGTCGCACGGTCGATCGATGAATACATATCATTTGATTTTTCGCTCGCCAGGAATTCGCCGCCTGGCACATGGACCTCAAATCGAGCCACATGAAGATGCTTCTCGACGCTCATAATTAAATGAGCCGATATGATGTTTTCAAATTCCTGCCCCAACCGACTTTCGATCTGAGAGGCGTGGCTCTTCAATCCATCTGTAAGTTCTAGATTGCGACTCGTTATCTGAAAATCCATTGGAACCTCTTTTTGATAAAATCCATTCATTCGTGATGGTCAAAATAGCGTTCGCATCTTCGGACGCTGGGAAATTAGTGGAATTCCCGCCTCCGGCTGGCCGACAGAATGCGGAGTTCCTTCCGGTACTTCGTCACCGTCCTTCTGGCGATCACCACGTTGTTTTCGCGCAACTTGTCGACAATTTTCTGATCGGTATAGGGTTTTTGCTTGTCTTCGCTTTCGATGATCTGGCGAATTTGCTCTTTCACCGCAACGGACGAGGTGTTCCCTCCTCCGACGGACACCAGCCCGCTGTGAAAGAAGTATTTGAAGTTGAAAACCCCTCTGGGCGTTTCCATGTATTTTCCTGTCGTCACCCGGCTGACAGTGGATTCGTGCATTTCGATATCCTCGGCCACATCTCGCAGGATCAGGGGACGAAGATGACTCACGCCATGGTCCAGAAAATCCCGTTGAAACGAAACAATACTTTGGGAAACTTTCATAATCGTCTGACGCCGTTGCTCGATGCTTTTGACGAACCAGACGGCGGCCCGAACCTTCTCTTCGATATAACGTTGGGTTTCCGGCGCGATGCCGCCTTTGTTGGCCGCCATCGCGGCGTAGGTAGGGCTGATTCGCAGCGGGGGAAGGCCATCATCGTTCAGGGTCACTTCATATCCTTCTCCGCGTTTGGTGACTGTGACATCGGGTTCGGCCACTTCCACTCTTTCGTGTAAAAACCGCGCTCCCGGCTGGGGGTCAAGCGCCCGAATAATTTCCACGGCGTTCCGGATATCATCCACCGACACCTTGTGGGAGCGCGCCAGGCGTGCGTAATTACGCTCATACAGCTGGTCGATCTGCTCCCGCACGAGTTCCTTGGCCAGGGGCAAAAGGGGAACGGAGCCCTCGGCAATGGGCACAAGCCCTTCCATCTGAATGAGCAGGCATTCTTTCAAATTCCGCGCACCCACGCCTGGCGGGTCGAACGCCTGAACCAGGGCAAGCGCCTCGGCGGCCTCGGCGGACCCGGCGCCTTCCTGGACCGCGAGCTCTTCAGGCTCCGCCCGCAGGTATCCCGTTTCGTCTATGTTCCAAAGAATTCTTCGGGCGACGCGGATGACAGGCTCGCTGGCAATGCTGAGATTCAGCTGCCATTCCAGGTGCTCATGAAGCGTTTCGGGCTGGGACAACGTTTGTTCGTAGGAAGGAAATTCATCGATATCCCTGGGTGAAGAGAAGCTTTCCTGGTTGTAGCCGTCCTGGACGATATTTTCCCAGTCAATCTCCACCTCGCCCCGCTCGTCATTTTGCGTTTCGGGGAGGTCATCGCGCACCTCGGGCATTTCGCCGTCGGCGGTTTCCTTCACCTCCTCGGAGTTTTCCTCGAGTATGGGATTTTCCATGAGCTCTGTTTGAACCGCCTGCTGAAGCTCAAGCCGTGTCATCGGCAGCAAGCCAATGGCCTGCTGGAGCATGGCTGTCATGACAAGCCGCTGCTCTTGCCTGAGCACCATCCGTGGCTGTAGCGACACGCTTAGATCTCCCTCAAACTCGTCAAAAACATACTAAAGACGAAACCCTTCGCCGAGATACACGGATCGGGCCCGGTCACTCTCCGAGATCCGCTCCGGCGTTCCGGACTCCAGTATTTTCCCCTCGCTGATGATGTATGCCCGATCGGATATTTCATT
>CAMYJL010000027.1 GCA_947258645.1 uncultured Nitrospinota bacterium | reverse complement strand
CTGCTCGCGATCGATCCTGCCACTGCCGACGGGGCCAAGGCCCGAAATAAAGAGCATTCCGGAGATCCCACCGAGCTGATGTTTGACGTTTTCGGCGATTTTGAAAAATGTCTCCTGACGTGCATTCATTTCCGTTGCCGCGATTGCGAGCGTCTGTTTCTCCGACTGCTCGGAGGTCTTGCGTAGCGCCTCTGTGTTGTTCGCCAGCTCACGTTGCTGAATGAAAAGGCCCAGTACAAGCCACAAGAAGGCAAGGGGTGCGAATGCGCCCTCGAGAAAACTTCCAACAGCCGCAAGAGAGAAATTCTGGGTAGGCTCTGTCTCGGTTACCCGCCCGACATACCAGGCGCCACCGGCTATCCAGATAACGGTGATAACGAGCCCGAGCCAGATTCGCCAGTCTCTGGCCCGAATAAACTGCACCAGCTTGTTTTCAGAGACCATCGAACTCTTCCAGTGACACTACCCGACACACTCTACTTTGGGCGCCGGATAACGCAACTATCTCTTCGGGCGCTGCCCGCGGACGGCTATAATAGGCTCTCCGAATATTCGTGGCGGAGCAGACCGTGAACAGGAAAAGCGTCATTTCAACAGGCCCGGTGATTTTCGTGATACTCGCGGCCACGAGCTTTCTAACGGCCTGCTCTGGCATGCGTCCGGGTTATGAAACACCAACGGTTACGATCAACTCCTTTCGAACCCTGCCCTCTCAAGGCGCCTTGCCGAACTTCGAAATAGGGCTGCATGTCATAAACCCGAATCGCGAGGCGCTAACCCTTCGAGGCGTCTCGTACACTGTCAGCCTGGACGGGCATGAGCTGATCAAGGGCGTCGGCAATGAGCTGCCCGTCATTGACGCTTATGGCGAGGGGGGCTTCACCGTCACGGCATCGCCAAATCTGTTCGCAGGAATTGGTTTCGTCACCGATCTGATGCGTGGGCCGAAGGATAGCGTTCGGTACAAGCTTGAAGCAAAACTCGACGTCGGCACGATGCGGCGCGCGATCCGGGTCAGCGACACGGGAGAAATCTCGCTGCGAGCATCGACCAGCAATTGAGGGCGAGCACGGTCGAGCCCGCAACTGGGCGGCTTCAGTCAATGGGCTCATCATTCTTGAGCTGCAAATACGTGTTCTGAACAAGGTCGGCGCCATACTTTCGTTCCAGTCTTCGAACGGCAAAGTGCCCACGAGCCATGTCCTGAAAATGGGAAATGAACATTGTGTTTACAAGGCCGCCACCAATCGCGCCCAACACGGGAATAGTCTGAGCCATCGCCTTTTGCGTGACGACGATACCGAAACGACTCGCGAGCGCCGCAATCAGGCGAACCAGGGCCGGTGCGCTTGCGCTGCTAATGCTTTGCGACGCCACATACTGCAGCGCGTCGGCTGTAGCCTTGCTCAGAGCCAGGCGCACGCCGTAGTAGGAGGTTTCGGCGGCATTATCCTTGTCCGACATTCGACTCCCCATCGCGAACACCTGCATGCAGCTCAGGAGCGTCTCCGGGTCCTGCGGGGACTCGCCTTCTGCCCGCGCAATGTCGGCGATTGATCGAAACATGATCCCGGTTGTCAGCGGCAGCTCCACAATCAAGGTCGAGATGCCGAAAAACCCGGCGACCGCCCCGGTCGTCATTGCGGCAGCCGTATGTAGCCTGGGGCTCGCGGGAGTTTGCTCCTCTCCCCTGATGCTTCGCATTGAGCCCTGCAACACGTATTCGATTGCTGTGTGGGTCGATTTGTTGACGGCCTCAACGACGGCGGCAGGCGCCTTTTTGCCCAGTTCCCGGGTCACGGCTTCCACCGGCATTCCGACAGCGGAGCTCAACCGTATCGCCAGCGAAGGATTCTCGAGCTTCGTGTAAGCCTCCTTCAGCGTTTCCAATTCACTTGCTGTCAATTCCATAGGTCGATATTCGCACGCTCTTCGGACCGATTGGCGGAACCGGCGGCCTTGCGTTGACGAGCGATTCCGAGCGCGCCTGGCATCAACATTTTGTGGCCGAACGGTTGTATAGTTACCGGCTAGCAGGAGAATCTACATGTTACCGCACCAAAACGTCGTTGCTGAGGTTTTGAAGCAGCCCGATGGGCCGCAAATTGGCGCTTTCTTCGATTTCGATGGCACTGTAATTTCAGGCTACTCGGCATTCGCCTTCATCGAAGAACAGATCAAGCGAGGCCACCTGTCACCGCGAGAACTCGTCGAGCTGCTGGGGGCGATGGCCAGCTTCGGCCTGGGCGGTATGGGCTTCTCGGCCATGATGGTGGCCACCAGCCAGTTTCTTCGCGGCATTCGCGAAGACAGCTACGCGGCTTTCGGTCGCGAATTATTCGAGTCACATATCGCGCGCCTGATATATCCGGAGTCACGCGCTCTGGTCGAAGCTCATCTTCGCAAAGGCCACACGGTCGCGATCATTTCGTCGGCCACGCCCTACCAGGTCGAGCCCGCCGCCCTCGACCTTGGAATCGAGAACATTCTCTGCACGCGCCTTGAAGTTGAAAAGGGCCTGTTTACGGGGGCCGTGCTGCGACCCACCTGCTTCGGTCCGGGCAAGGTCAGCGCGGCGGAATCGCTCGTTCAGTCATCGGGCGTCGACCTCGACAAGAGTTTTTTCTATTCGGATAGCGATGACGATATTCAGCTGCTTGAGCGTGTCGGCAATCCGCGGCCGCTGAACCCCAACAAGAAGCTTCTGGCAATTGCCGAGTATCGAGGCTGGCCCGTGCGCCGCTTCGGTAGTCGCGGGCGGCCTCATGTATCGGATTGGATACGCTCCCTGCTCGTGCCGGCGAGCCTTGTCGGCTCTTTTCTTGCAGGCTTGCCCATATGGGCGCTCACGGGGTCCAAACGCGACGCCCTGAACTTTTCCGTATCGGTTTTTGCGGATACGGCGAGCGCGCTAATCGGCCTGAATCTGAAGATCAAGGGTGAACATCATTTGTGGTCACATCGGCCTGCTGTTTTTATTTTCAACCATCAAAGCAATGTCGATATGGTCATCATTGCGCGGTTGTTGCGCCGCGACATTACGGGCGTCGGCAAGCGTGAGATTCGCGACATGCCGATCATCGGGCGAGTTATGGAAGCCGCCGGAGTGGTACTGATTGATCGCCGGGATTCAGCCAGCGCAATCGAAGCAATGACTCCGCTTGTGGACGCCATGCGTGTCGAAGGAAAATCGGTTTGCCTGTCGCCGGAAGGTACGCGTGCAGTGACACCGCACCTCGCGAGTTTCAAGAAAGGCGCATTTCACCTTGCGATGCAGGCAGGCGTGCCAATCGTGCCGATCGTGATTCAGAACTCTGGAGACGTGCAACCGAAAGGTGACATCATTTATCACCCCGGTACCGTGGAGGTCGAAGTGCTACCGCCCGTCGACACGAGCAAGTGGCGCTCAGATACGATTGCCGATCACGTTGCTGAAGTAAGAGCAATGTACTTGCGTGCGCTTGGTGAGGATTCCGGCGCGGAAATCCAGGCAACGCCGAAACCACGCAAGGTAAAGAAAGACCCTGCGCCGAAGGTCGTCCTCAACGAGGTTTCTGCGAGCGGAGCACGTGAGTGAGTGTCAGCCCCTGGCCGACCGAAGACATAGACAGCGTTCTCTTTGTACTTGACGCAGCGCACCGGGTAGAGCAGCAACACCTGGAGGAGTGGCTGGAGCGCGAGCGCGTCAAGCGACCGTATTCGGGAGAGGTCGCCTTCGTCGTTGTGCCGATTGCCGGCTCACCCGAACGCATTTCCACCCGGACCTTGTTACCTGCGCTCAAGATGCCACCGGCGTTCGTGTTGTCTGGCTCAAAGCGCTCGATGTAAAAGGCACGACGCCAAGATTTCGCGACCTTGTTTTTGGCGGCCCGCGCCACCCGGGACCGGCCAAGGCGCGTCGTATTCTGAAAAAACACCCCTTGCGCGCGAAGTGCATCAACGGCGAGCCGATGACGATTGTTGGGCTGCGGGAACGCTTGCAGCATCGCCTCGGTGCAACACCCGATGACGATGAATTTGCCGAATTCGTGGCCGGGCGGGCGAGCATCGCGCTCGATATCGCGGAACGGCGTTTTCGAGGCAGGCGCTACAAAGTGCCGCGTCGCGTCGCCAGACACCTGCGGTCGAGCCGGGAGTTCATCGCCGCACTGGAAGACCTGAGTACCGAGACCGGCAGGCCGGTCGATGAACTGCAGGCAGAGGCGGACAAGATATTCAAGGAGCTGATTCCGATTCCGCAGGCGTTCTGGCTTGACGTCAGCTACCTGCTCAACCGATTGATCTCAACACTCGGCTACGAGCCCGACATCGTCGTGAAGCAAGCGGATCTGCAGCGAGTTCGACAAATCACGCGGCAACATCCGACGGCCATTCTCTGCACTCATAAGACCCATGTCGACTTTCCGGCCTTGAACAAAGTACTTTTCGACAGTGATTTTCCCGCCCTGCATACACTGGGCGGTGTCAATATGGCGTTTGCCGGCCTTGGCTTCCTGGCACGTCGCGCCGGCGTCATTTTCATCAGGCGCAGCTTCCACGACGACCTGCTCTACAAGCTCATATTGCGGCACTACATTGCCTTTCTGTTGGGGGAACATTTCCCACTGGGCTGGGCATTTGAAGGTACCCGTTCCCGGGTCGGCAAGCTCATGCCGCCAAAGTACGGAATACTGAAATACGTCATTGAGGCTGCGCATGAAAATAAAGAGCGCTTGTTGCACATTATCCCTGTCGCGATGAACTACGACTTGATTAGCGATGTGCGCGACTATGCGAAAGAACAGTCAGGCCTTACGAAACGGCCGGAGAGCCTCAGTTGGTTTGTCGGCTACCTGCGCGGTCTCCGAAAGCCTATGGGGAGAATCTACATGAGCTTCGGCGAGCCCGTCGTACTCGACGAAGTACCGTCCGGCGAGGATCGACTCATGTTGTCCAAAGTTGCGCTTCAGGTGGGTGTTGAGGCTAATCGCGTGACGCCCATTACGCTCGCTTCCCTGGCAACCATGCTACTGCTCGGCAGCGCGCCCCGAGCATTGACGCGCGGCGAGCTGGCCGATGAGATTGTGGAAGTTGTGTCATGGGCGCATGCCCGAAAAATCAAAATTACACGACACTTCAGAATAGACAATGAGGCTGAACTGGATGCTCTGGCCCAGGTCCTGATCAACAACGGTCTCGTCACGCGTTATGACGACGGGCCGGAAGAGGTCTATGCAATCGCGCCTGCGCAGCAATCGGTGGCGAGCTACTATCGCAATACAACCATCCATCACTTCGTCACCAAAGCGATCGCTGAACTGGCGCTGGTTCGCGCCTCCGTTGCAACAGAGACGCCGCTGCAGGCTTTCTGGGAGGAGGTCGACCGGCTGCGGGATCTGTTCAAGTTTGAGTTCTTCTACGCGCCCAAGGACGAATTCCATGAGGAGGTCGGCGAGGAGCTGCGGCGATACGAAGAAGACTGGGAACGTGAACTGCAGCAGGATACTCACTATGCAATGAGGTTCTTAAAGGATTTTCGGCCGCTCGTCGCGCATGCAACGCTGACCCAATTCGTCGAAGCCTACTACGTCGCCACCACTGTTGCGGCCGTTACGCCGCATGACAAGGCGCTCGATACAGACGATTGCTTGCGTCGGTGTTTCAGTTATGGACGACAGGCGTATTTGCGGCGACGCATTAGCAGCGAAGCGTCGATCGGAAAATTATTGTTTCAAAATGGCTACAAATGGATGGAGAATCGGGGACTCGCTGAGGCCGGTGACGCCGAGGTAGCGGAACGCCGGCTGCAGGCAAGCCAGGGCCTTCGCGAAATCATGCATCGCCTGCAGAAAATACAGGCACTCGCGCTGCCAATCTGAAAACGGAGTAGATCCCATGGATCAATTAAGCCCGCAGGACTCACAGTTCCTGTACATGGAGTCAGAAGATAACCTGACACACGTTACGTCGATCGGTATTTTCGACCAGACGACGGTGCCAGACGGTGGCGTCGTTCGCTTTAGAGATATCCTGGCGCACGTCGAGGGACGTTTGCATATGAGCCCGCTGTTCAAGCGACGGCTGGAGCGTGTGCCATTAGAACTCGACTTCCCTTATTGGGTTGACGACGATCACTTCGACCTCGAGTATCACATCCGCCACGGCCGACTGCCGGAGCCTGGAGACTGGCGCCAGTTCTGTATTCACATGGCGCGTTACCACTCGCGGCCGCTGGACATGAAGCGGCCACTGTGGGAGATGTTCGTCGTCGAGGGCCTGGACAACATCGACTGGTTGCCCAAGGGCAGTTATGCGATCGCAACCAAGATTCACCACGCGGCCGTTGACGGCACCGCCATCATCGATTTTTTCGGCGCAATGGCCGACATCGACAACAAGGGTACCCCGGCTATGCCGCTAAACATGGCAAAACTGAGACGCAGCCCCAAACCGAGCCTGCTGGACATGGCCGTGCGCGCAGCCTGGCATACGATACGTTCGCCGATAGGCATGACCGATGCGGTCATGCGTTCTGCGCCGAGCATCTACAAGATTGCGCAGAATGCGATCCGTTCACAAAAGAAGGCCAGGAATCCCGTGCCGGAAACGCGTTTCAACAGCTATGTCGCTCCGCAGAAGATGTTCGATGCCAAGGTATTCGCCCTGGAGGATCTGAAAGCTGTGCGCGAAAGTCGCCACTCCCCTCTCCTTTGGCCCTCGCGGACCCTTTCATCTGTTTCAAAAAAACCGCCTCGATTCCAGCAAACGAATTGCCCCGAACTCGCCCACGCAAACATCGGCGGCCAGACTCGGCAACGCCGTCTCCAACCCTCGTAAAACCGTAAACCCATTAAAATCAATATAAACGACATCTGACACATTTTCCATGAGAACTTCTTTTTCTCTTTGCCCAGCCAGCACTTGCACCAAAAGACCAGCCGAATACGCATTAATTTTCACCCGATTTGTTATAGACTGCCCACCAAGCCACAAACAAAATTCGCAGGCCCCTCCCCCGCGCTTTCGGAGAGCGTGAGCCGGATGCCGATGTTCCTTTTGAACAACGAAAAGGATCTCACTTTGTTCCCGAACGGCCGACACAGAAAACAAATCACGACCTGCCGTACCCAAATGAATAGGAGATGAAAAATGAACCCGACAAAACCAGCAAACCGGAATTTTCTCCTGCGTTGGGCAATCCTCGCTCTTGTGGCCCTGTCTCTCGCCGCCCTGCCGGCATCGTCGGAAGCGGCGAAGAAGTTCGTCATCGCGTTCCAGGGAGACGCCGCCACCCTCGACGGACAGGGCCGGAACGAGACGACGACCATATCCATTCAAAACCACATTTTCGATCAACTCATCTTTCAGGGGATCGACGGAAAGCTCGAACCCAGCCTCGCCGTCTCCTGGAAACCCATCAGCAACACCAAATGGGTGATCAAGCTCCGAAAGGGCGTGCGTTTCCACAACGGCACTCCGTTCACGGCGCAGGGCGCTGTGGACGCGCTGATTCGGGCCTCCGGAAAGACTTTCAAGAAAAGTCAGATGAAGCACTACACCAAATGGCAAAACACATTCCGGATCATCGACGACCTCACATTTGAAATCGATACGGGCAAACCCTGGCCCTCGCTCCCGGCCGAGCTCGCCCGGCTTTCGATCGTCCCCGTCAATCACATCAAGAAAGTGGGCGACGCCAAATTCGCCCGAAACCCCATCGGAACCGGCGCCTATAAACTCGTCGAGTGGGTCAAGGACGATCACATCGACCTCGTGGCGAACGAAAACTACTGGAAGGGCGCTCCTTCCATCAAAAACGTCCGCATCCGCCCCGTCCCCGTCAACGCCGCGCGCACCGCGGGCCTCCTCTCGGGCGAGATCGACGCCGTGTGGGGCATCGCCCCCGTCGACGCCAAAAGGCTCGAAGCCAACCCGAAGCTGAACGTCTACCGGACCATTACCGCCCGCACCATCTACCTGACATTCGACCACTGGCGGAAAGAGGGCGGCCCCTACAAAAAGAACGGTCCGTACTCGGTGGGTATTCCCAAGGGCAAGCCGAATCCCTTCCTGAAACCCAAGGTCCGCCAAGCGGTGGCCCACGGGCTGAACGTCCCCGAGTTGCTGCGCACCGTCATGCACGGGAGCGGAGAGCCCGCCACCCAGCTCAACCCCCCCTTCGCCTTCGGCTACAACAAGCGGCTCAAGCGCTTGCCCTACAACGTGGCCAGGGCGAAAAAGCTGCTCGCCGAGGCGGGCTTCCCGAAAGGCTTCGAGACACGCGTCGATTGCCCGAACGACCGCTACATCAACGACGGACCCATGTGCGAGGCCATCTCCGGGATGCTCGACCGCATCGGCATCAAGGCCACACCGAACCCCCGGCCCAAGGCGGTCTTCTTCAAGCGCATGTCTCGGGGCGATTTCTCCATGTTCATGGCCGGATGGGGCACCGACCTCGTCGGCCCCACCTTTTCCACCGTCTTCCACACTCGGAATCTCAAGGCCGGCGTTGGCCGCATCAACCGTGGCCGCTACAGCAACCCGGCGGTGGACGCCCTCATGAAAAAAACCTCTGTCATCATGGATGACGAGCAGCGTCAGGCGATGTGGGAAAAAGCCTGGGAGATGGTCATCGGCGATCTCGCCTTCCTCCCGCTCTACCAGCAGGAGGCGATCATCGCGACACAGAAAAACGTGAGCCTCAAACCGCGCATCAATGAGTGGCTCCTCGCGCAGGAAGTCACCGTCAAATAGGCGTCGCTTCATCTGCCGCGGACGGATCGGGGGAGAATCCCCCGGCCGCCCGCGGCCGTGAGGGTTATTTTTTGCGTAAATTCCTGTTCAAGCGATTCTTCCAGAGCATCGGCGTCTTCCTCGCGGTCAGCCTGGTCGTGTTCGCCATGCTCCAGTTCGCGGGCGATCCCGTCGAGTTGTTGATGGGCGAGGAAGGCTCGCAGGAAGACGAGATTCGCCTCCGCGAGGCTCTCGGGCTCGACAAACCCTATGTCGTTCAATACGTCTTGTTCCTGAAAAACGCGCTACGAGGGGATCTCGGCATCTCCTACCACCACGGCGTCCCCGCCATGAGTCTCGTCATCGAACGCATCCCGGCCACGATGGAACTGGTCCTGACGGCGATCCTCATCTCGATCATCCTGGCCATTCCGATGGGCGTCGTCGCCGCGACCCATCGGGGCGGCCTGCTCGACCGGATTTTCCTCAGCGGCTCGCTCAGAGGTATCTCGGCGCCCCCCTTCTGGATCGGGATCGTGTTCATTCTCGTTTTCGGCGTCGTCCTCGGCTGGCTTCCCACATCGGGGCGGGGCGGGCTGGCGCATCTCATACTCCCCGCAGGTTCGCTGGCCCTGTATCGCCTCGCCCTCTTCATACGCCTCGTGCGCTCGGGAATGCTCGACGTTCTCGGGCAGGAATACGTCACCTCGGCCAGGGCGAAGGGGCTGGCCGAAAGCGTCGTCGTCTTCAAACACGCCCTCAAGAACACCCTTATCCCATTCATCACCATCGCTGGACTCCAGATGGGAAGCCTCCTCGCCGGTGCCATCGTGACCGAGCGAGTGTTCGCCTGGCCGGGGATGGGCCGCCTGATTCTCGACTCAATCCAGAAGTTGGACTATCCGGTCGTCATGAGCTGGGCGCTCGTCACGTCGGCTATTTTCATCCTCATCAACATGCTTGTGGACATTTCCTACTCGTTTGTTGACCCAAGGGTGCGAACCAATTAAGGAGCCTGCCGTGACGAAAGAGGCCATCCAGGCACCTCAACAAAAAGCCGCCGATATCGCGCCTCCGCCAAGGGCCAGAAGTACGCTTGCCCTTTTGTCCCGTCCGGACGCACTCGTAAGCCTCGGGGTCATTCTGGCGGCTATCCTGATCGCTACTTTCGCGCCGCTGATCGCACCGCATAACCCCAACCAACATAATCTGAACGAAGCGCTGAAAGCGCCCTTTTTCATGAAGGACACTCTGCCCGGCTACTGGCTGGGAACGGACGGCCTCGGACGCGATCTCCTCAGCTATATCTTCTACGGCTTCCGGATCTCGCTCACGGTCGGGATCTTTTCGATCATCATCGCCACCGTACTCGGCGTGAGCCTCGGAATCTGGGCCGGATACCAGGGCGGCCGGGTGGACACCGCTCTCATGCGGCTGGCCGACTTTCAGCTTTCCCTTCCCCTCGTCCTGGTCGCGCTGGCCGTGATCGCCATTTTCGGTCCCGGCGTGGGAAAGCTCATTCTTCTCATCGGCCTCGTCCGGTGGACGGTCTACGGGCGCACCGTCCGAGGGTCCGTTCTCGCGACGAAGGAGCTGGATTTCGTGGAAGCCGCGCGGGCGGCGGGGGCGCGGCCCTGGGAGATCATTGTCCGCCATATTCTGCCGGGCGTTCTGACCCCGATCCTGATCATCTCGGCCGTGGAGCTTCCCCGCGTCATGCTGCTCGAATCGACTCTCAGCTTTCTCGGACTGGGTGTGCCCCCGACGGTGCCCTCACTGGGGGGCGCAATTGCCCACGGCTACGGATTTCTGCTGAGCGGATACTGGTGGCTCACAGTGTTGCCCGGCCTGGCACTCATGATCGTCGTCATCGCCATCAATCTCCTGGGGGATTGGCTCCGCGATGTTTTCGATCCGAGGATGCAGAATTAACCCGAACGGAGGGATGTACCGATGAATTCACAGGAACTCAAATCCCGGATTCCGGAAATCGTTGAAGGTTTGCTCCCTCGCCTCAACGAGCTGGCCGACCGGATTTTCGAAAACCCGGAGATCGCTTACGAGGAGGTCAAGGCGTCTAAGTGGCTCTCGGATTATCTCGAAGAACGCGGCTTCCAGGTCACACGCGAAGCCGGCGGGGTGCCCACGGCGTTCAAGGGAGAAATAAAAGGTGCCAGCGAAGGTCCGGCAATCGCGATCATCAGCGAGTATGACGCGCTGCCGGGGCTCGGCCACGCCTGCGGACACAACATCATCGCCACCATGGGCGTCGGCGCGGCGGCGGCTGTCGCCGAGATTGTAGGAGAACTTCCCGGTTCCATCATCAGCATGGGAACACCCGCGGAAGAAGGCGGCGGCGGAAAAATCAAGCTGATCGACGCGGGTGTTTTCGACGACGTGGACGCGGCGATGATGATTCATCCCGGCGATCACAACGTGACCTTCCGCCCCTCCCTTGGACGGGTGAAACTGTTCGCGGATTTTATCGGCAAACCCTCGCACGCGGCCGTGGCGCCCGAGAAGGGAATCAACGCGCTAGACGCGCTCGTCACGGCTTATCAAAACATCGGGCTTTTGAGGCAGCAGCTTCCTTCTGACGTCCGCATCCACGGCATCATCACACACGGTGGCGACGCGCCGAACATCATCCCGGAACGGGCATCGGCGCTGTTCTACCTCCGGACCCGAAACAAGCACTTCCTCCCTGAACTCGTCCAGCGCGTCAGGGCCTGCGCAGAAGGTGCTGCGCAGGCCCACGGCGCCCGGGTCGAACTGAGAGAAGATCCCCTCTCCTATGAGCCTTTCCGGAAAAATCCCGAGATGTGCGCCATCTTCGGGGAAAACCTCCGGGCGCTGGGCACAGAGTTGGACGATGTCGATATCGGGTCTTTGGGCGCGGGGAGTTCTGACATGGGAAACCTGAGCTGGAAAGTACCGGCGATCGAAGCGAGGCTGGCGATGGTTCCAGTGGACGTGGCGCCTCACACCGCCGGGTTCGCCGAGGCCTCGGGGGGCGAGCCGGGCAGAAAAATCCTCCGGCTGGGCGCTCAGGTCATGGCCATGACCGCGATTGATCTGTTGACATCGCCCGAGCGGATGCAGGCGGTGCGCCGGAGCTTCGAGAATTCGCCATAACCCGCGCGATAAAAATTTTCAGGGAAATTTTCGAACAAAAAAAAGGGGCGGGTTCGAAACCCGCCCCTTCGTACGTCTGTTGTTAAAGACTGATGCGATTATCGCTCGTCGATGGGGACGTACTGCGCTTCGAGATCGCCAACGTACACCGCGCGGGGGCGGAAGAGGCGGTTGTCGGGCAGGTACTCGAGAATCCGGGCCGACCAGCCGGCGATGCGCGCCACGGCAAAAATCGGCGTGAACATGTCGGTGTCGATTCCCATCGCGTTGTAGATGACGCCCGAGAAGAAATCGACGTTCGGGAAAATCCCCTTCCCGCCGAGATCGGCCACGACGAGGGCTTCCAGCTTTTTGGCGATTTCGTAGAGATGGCCCGTTCCCGCGCGCTCGGCGAACTCCTTAGCGACCGGATCGAAGATGACCGCCCTCGGGTCGTAGGCCCTGTACACGCGGTGGCCAAAGCCCATGACTTTCTGCTTCTTCGCTTTCGCCGCGGAAAACCACTCTTCCGTCGTGGCCGGATCGCCAATCTCGGTGAAGGTCTTGAGCGTGGCCTCGTTGGCCCCGCCGTGAAGAGGGCCCTTGAGGGAACCGATTCCGGCGCAGATGGAACTGTAAAGGTCGGTGAGGGAACTGTTCGTCACCATGGCGCTGAAAGTGGAGGCGTTCATCCCATGCTCGGCATGGATGATGAGCGCCATGTCCATGACCTCCGCCGTCCGTGGGTCGGGGTCCTTCCCCGTCATCATGTGCATGAAATCTTCGGAAAGACTCCGGGAAGGATCCGGGTCGATGATGGACTCGCCCCTTCTCACCCGCTGGGTCGCGCCCACAATGGTGGGAATCTGCGCCGTGAGGGACATGGCGATGTCCAAATCGTTTTCAACGGTGACTTCGAATTCTTTGGGGTTCAGGCACCCCAGCATGGAAACCGCCGTGCGAAGCGTGTTCATCGGGTGAGTGTTCGGAGCGATTTGCGTGATGAGATCTTTCACCGGCTGGGGAATTGCGCGCCGCCCGGCCAGATCTTTTTTGAAAGCTTCGAGCTGTGCTCTTTTGGGCAGTTCGCCGTCGATCAGAAGGTATGCCGTTTCTTCATAGCCACCGCCTCCCTGACAGAGATCATCGATGCTGTAGCCCCGGTAGATGAGCTTTCCGTTCGCACCATCGACATAACTGATGGAACTCTCGTTGGTGATGGCCCCTTCGAGCCCCTTTTTAAATTCCGTGCTTCCGACGAATTGACGGGGTTTTTCCTCAGCCATAACGCCTCCAGCTCATCCGGCTTCCAGGCAGAAGGTGGGAACCCATTTCTTTGAAAGAAAGGGGCTTTCGAGCCAATTTCTACGCTTGGAAACCAATTGTATACAGTGTACCGATTCCGTGATGGTATATCATAAATATAACGGCAAGACCACCAGAAGGCAAACAGATCAACCGAAAATCGGTCACCGATCAGACAGGAAGAGCCAAAAGCAGCTCCCGGACGGCTTTCGCCGCTGCGACCGCGCTCGCTCCCGTGGGGTCGATACGGGGAGCGACCTCAACAAGGTCCAGCGCCACGATGGGGGCCGCCTTCCGGCGAAGCGCCCCGAGACATAACATGAGATCATGAAAGCGCACCCCACCCGGCTCGGGCGTCCCCGTCCCCGGTAGCTCTGAAGGATCAAGGACATCGAGGTCCAGCGTCAGGTATATCGGCCTCCCGTCCAGCTCGGAGATCGCCGACTCAACCACCTCCGGGGCAAGGGGCCGGCATGTTCCCTCTCCGCGCATCCACTGCCATTCTTCCCGCCTCCCCGAGCGGATTCCGAACTGAACGAGCCGCCCGGCACCCGCCTTTTCCACCACCCGGCGCATCACGGTGGCGTGCGAGAGCACGGCGCCTTCATAGTCTTCGCGGAGGTCCGCATGGGCGTCCCACTGAAATACGACAAGATCGGGATAAGCCTCCAGGGCGGCCTCGATCATCGGAAGGCTGACCAGGTGATCGCCCCCCAAGCCGAAGGGAATTTTCCCGGCGGCGATGATCCGGCCCGCCTCCTCGCGGATCGCACCGAGGGCCGCTTCGGTCTCCCCGGCGGGAAGGGCCAGGTCGCCCGCATCGAAAAAGGGAAGGTCATCGAGATCGGCATCGAGATCGGGGCTGTAGGTTTCGAGTACATCAGAAAACGTGCGGATCGCCCCGGGCCCCTCAGCCGCGCCGGATCGAAAGCTCACGGCCGCGTCGAAAGGGCAGCCGAAGAGAACTATCTTCCCCTCGTCGAAAGAGTCCTTAGATCCGAGAAAACGGCCGCGGGGAGCGGGCTCTGTCACCGGACGATCTCCTCGACGTAGCGGGGCAGGTGGAAAGACGCCCGATGGAGTCCTGTGGTGTAATAATGCGTCCTTATCCCCTTCGGAAGCGGCCGTGGAACAATGCTGGCGGTGGATTTTCCGCTTTTCCCGGCCAGCGCGAAGCTCCAGACACCACCCGGGTAGGTGGGTATATTTGCCAGATAATGGGAGGCATTTGGGAACACTTTCCGGATGGTGCGGGCAATTCGCCGCATCCCCTTCATCTCGAAGAGAGGGCCCTGCGACTGACAGGCGTAAAGGCCGCCCGGCGCGAGCGCCTCTTTCGCCGCGCGGAAAAACGTCGCCCGCGTGAGCGGGGAGGCCATGTTCACCGGGTCTGTCGAGTCCACGATGATGACGTCGAAAGCCCGCTCATGCTTCTTGACGAACTTGACACCGTCCTCGATACGCACCTCGACGCGCGGATCGTCCAGCTTTCCCGCGATGGTGGGAAAGAACTTCCGGCTGCAATCCACCACCATTTGATCAATCTCGACAAGCGTCACCCGCTCCACCTCCGGGTGGCGGAGCGCCTCGCGAACGCAGCCCCCGTCCCCGCCCCCGACGATGAGAACCCGGCGCGGTTTCGGATGAGCGCAGAGCGGCACGTGGACGAGCATCTCGTGATAGACGAACTCGTCCCGCTCGGTGGTCTGAACCGCGCCATCGAGGACGAGCATGTGTCCGTAATCTTCGGTGTCGAAGACGGCGACATCCTGAAAGGGGCTTTTTCCCGAGAAAAGCGTTTTCTTCACCCGGACGGTGAAACCCGCGCCGGGAGAGTGAAGCTCCGTGAACCATTTTCCCCGGGAAGGCGTCCGGGCGGAAATGGGCGGTTTTTCGATCGTCAAGGCTTTAGTTCCAAAGCACCACGGCGGCGAAGGCAGCCCCCGTCTCCCGGACAGTGTGCTCGGCGGCAGTGCTTCTCACGTCCTTCACCTTCCGGCCCCGGAACTCCATGCCCTCCAGCGCCATCCGGCGGACCTTCTCTTCCACAACGTCTTTTGGGCCGAAGTCGTGGTACTCCATGATCAGGCCGCAATGGTCTTCATCCTCGGGATAGGCGACGGCCACGGCGGCGGTGATGACCGCTCCCGCCTCCGACGAGGAAATCGCCGAGTAGGCCACCGGGACCAGCGAACCCTGCGGAAGCTTCACCGGGGGAACCTCTTCGCAGTGCGGCGGCAGGATGCTGCTCATCCGGACCAGATTGGTGTTGCCCACCCCCGCGTTGAGGAGGGCGGCGTCAAACGCGTTGAGCTCGGTGAACCCCTCGGCGCAGCCGCGCGCGAAATAGTATTGAGTCGGAACCGTGTAGATCATCTCTCATCCCCGCCTGAAAGAGCCAGCTCGCCCTGGGAACTCACCAGAACCGCGGGTTGGCCATTGACTCCGGCGGGCACCAGGGTCCCCCGTTCGATCTCCCGCGTCGTCACTTTCTCCGCGCCAAACTGTTCCTGCAGATACCGAATCGCTGCCTTGCTGTCCACCGGACCGCAGGAGAAATAGTCCACCGCCGCGTAGCCGTATTCGGGCCAGGTATGAATCGCCAGATGGCTCTCCGCCACCACCACGACCCCGCTCACGCCGTGCGGGCTGAACATGTGAAAAACGCTCTGAACGATCGTCGCCCCGCTGATCTCGGCGGCTTCGTTCATGAGGCGCTCGATGCTTTCCGGATGATTCAGCCTATCCGGCGCGCAACCATAAAATTCCGAAAGAATGTGCTTTCCCAGTGAACTCACCTTCCTACCTCCCCATCAAAGAGCAGGCCCCGGCCCGGGCGGGGCGGCCCTTGTTGCCATTTCCCGTTTTCTCTTCAGTTCTGTTGACTCTTAAAAGCTCGGCGGCGACGAAACCCAGAGAATCGTGGCCGCCCGGTTATACGGATTCGAAAGCGTATGCGCGCGATCCGAGACAAAGTAAAAGCATTCGCCTTTTCCGGCCACACTTTGCCGCCCGCCGTATTCGACCATCACCTTGCCCTTCAGCACGTAGCCGAACTCCTCGCCCGCGTGGGAGGTTTCCTCGATCTTCTGACCCGGCCCGATGGTGACCATCGCCGGTTCCATCTCGAAGTTCGCCGTCCCGGCGCACATCAGCTGAAATTCCGACACCTCCGGATAGACGTCCGTGCTCACCCGGTCGGCGGCGTTAAAAACAAATCTGTCGTTATCACGGTTCCGGAAAAAAGAGACGATGTCCGTATCCAGCGCCTGAAGGATTCCCAGCAGGCTCTCCAGGGAAGGAGAGGTCAGATCACGCTCCAGCTGACTGATAAAACCCTTCGTGAGGTTGGACCGGTCGGCGAGTTCTTCCTGGGTCAATTCCTGGGCGTTTCGAAGCTCCCGTATCCGCTCCCCCACATGAAGCATGTCTTTCATGCTCTCGGCGACGGGAACACGGCGCAGATGGGATTTTTTCTTCACGCTCGATCTGGGCAAGACCGCCTCCCCCCCCTGCGGGGAGTTTAATAAACTAAACAACGAAAGCACGCTTCCCTAAACTCAGGAGGTGGATATTAATACAAAAAACCCGAGTCGATGTCAACGAAATTCGGCGGGAAACTTTGCATTTGGAAGGGTTCGTTCTCAGGGCCGAATGAGCCTGAATGACCGGCCCGGACAATCCGGCCAAGTCCCTGGAAAGGGGAATTACTTCAGGGGGATTTTCTTCTTCAAATTCAGTGATATGGAAAATCCGGGGGAGCGCCTGGCGTTACTTCCGGATGGTCCCGAAGCTGAAGCCGGTAATGAGATGCTTCTGAATGAGGACCCCGAGAATGACGACCGGAATGGTGATCACGGTTCCGATCGCCGCCTGGGGTCCGTAGAGGCGGCCCTCGACGGCGCTCTGGAACTTGTTGAGCAGGACGGGCATGGTCGACACCTTCGGCTGGGTCAGGGTCAGGGCGAGGAGAAACTCGCTCCAGTTCAGGATGAAGATGAAGAGAAAGGTCACCACCATCCCCGGCGCCACCAGCGGAATGACGACGCGGCGAAGGGTGTAGATTCGCCCCGCGCCCATGACGCGCGCCGCGTGCTCCAGCGTGTAGGGCACCTCGTCGATGAAGCTCAGCATCATCCAGATCACGAACGGCAGCGTCGTCGCCATGTAGAGCAGACCGAGCCCCGTGTAGGTGTCGAACATGCTCACCCGAACGCTAAAAAGAAGCTCCGTCGCGTAGGGAACCAAGATGGCATAGTACATCACGATGGGAATGGCGATCACGATGGGCGGCACCATCCGGATCGTCAGAATCATGTAGCGGAAATTCTTTCCCCCCACCCCGAAGCGCGAGATGGAATACGCCAGGAAGGTGCCCAGCAGAAGCGAAACCAGAGAGCTGACCGACGCAATGACCGCCGAATCCCGCAGTGAACTCCAAATGCTGAACGCCTGCTCGGTGGCCTCCCGGCTGAGTTTTTCGTCAAACCCGCTGGCCGTGAAAGCGAAAATTTGCCGGTAGTTGAGCATCGTGGGATCTTCCGGGAGCCAGTGCGGTGGCCAGCTCACCCATTCCCCCGAGTCCTTGAACGAGGTGGCAACCATCCAGAAAATCGGGAAAAGAACGATCGACGCCCAGAAGATCAGCATCACGTGCCGGAACACCGGGAAAAGACGGTAGCGCCGGGCGAAGGATGCCCGGGATTTTCCGGGCGAGGCCTGGGCCGTCATAGGGGCTGCTCCTCCTGGACAATGGCCCGCTCCCGCACGAGCAGATGAATGCCGTAAAAGATGAGCCCCGAGAACAGCACCAGCAGGACCACCGACGCCGCCGCCCCGAAGCTGTATTTGTTGAACTGCCACACCTGGCGCCAGAGGAAAAAGGCGATGGTTTCGGTCGCGGTCCCCGGACCGCCGAAGGTCAGGAGAACCGCCTGATCGAAGAGTTTGAGCGCCTCCATGGATCGGATGACGACGGCGATGACGATGGCCGGCTTGAGAAGCGGGAGGTGGACCCGCCAGAAGATCTGCCACCGGCTCGCACCCAGGATGCGGGCGGCGTTCGTCAGCTGCTGCGGAAGAGCGGTGAAGCCCGAGAGGAAGATCAGGAACGTCAGTGAGGTCCACTGCCATACGTCGGAGAGGATGACCGCCCACTGTGCGGCGGCAGGATAGGAGAGCCACCGGATGCGGGGGTTGAACCCGAAAAGCTCGAGAAAGGGGGCCAGAATCTGGTTCAGCGGCCCCGAGTCCACGTAGATCATCGAAAAGTTGTAGCCCACGACGACAGGCACCACCATCATCGGAATCAAAAAGATCGTGATGTAGAACCTTCGTCCGCGGAACTGTCTGTACGCCAGCATGGCGAGAAAAAACCCGATGAGAAGCTCGAGGGAAACCGCCACCGCCGCGAAATAGAACGTCCGCCCCAGCGCCCACCAGAAATCCGTATCGGAGAGAACGCGGGCGTAATTCCCCAGCCCGTGAAAATAGGCCATCTCGAAGGGCCGGTTCGCCCGCCATTTGAGAAGGCTGATGTAGACCGTGAGAACAAACGGGGTCGCCAGGAGGAGGAGAAAAAGGCCCTCCACCATGATGAACGGGATGAGCCGGAACACGCGCTCCTGCGCGAGCCAGGAGGAAATACCTCTTCTCTGCGCCGAACGCTTCCGCCCGGCTTCCGCCAATGCCGCCTCGGTCATCCCGAACCCCTGATCGGGGACCGTCCCCCCTCCCGGCCGTCGGGAGGGGGGCGCCCCCTTTACCGGAATCGAATCAAACCGCGCCTAGAACTTGTCGATGTAGGCGCCGCTGTTCACGCCGCTCCGCCAGGCCTTGATCTGATTCTTGCGGCCGATGTCCTCGGTCACCTTGTTCCAGCCCGCTTCGACCCGCTTGGCGGCTTCCTTCGCCGAAATGTTGCCCTGCATGACGAGCGCCAGGTTCTTGTCGAGCACGTTGAAGTACTCGTAGTTGCCCTCGATCATCAGCAGCGAGGTCGCGACCTTGGCGTTCGCCAGCGTCGTCTTGATCATCTGCTTGCTGAACTTCGAGACGACGGCGGGGTTCGTCATGTTCGACGCCCGCATCGGGTCCCAGAAGCCCTTGGGGTCGGCGATGATCTCGTCGCCCTTGGTCGGGGCCGTCAACCACTGGAGGAAGTAGTAGGCCAGCTCGGGGTGCTTGCTGTAGCGACTGACCGCCCAGCCGGCTCCCGCCGCCTGCGGAGAGCGGCGGACGAGCTTGCCGCCCACCTTCACGCCCGGAACCATGCAGGTGATCTGCTGGCCCTTGATCGTACTCTTGGGGTTCTTGTTCCCGTAGCCCACGATCGAGGGGAACGACATGACGGAGAACGCCTGGCCGCTTCCCCAGAAGGGGTAGATCTGCGGCGTGCCCCAGCCCTGCACATCGGGGGGCATGTACTTCACGATGGAGGCGAACTCCTTGATCGCCTGGATCCCTCGGGCCGAGTTGATTTTCGGGTTCATGTCCTTGTCGAACAGAAGGCCGCCGAAGTAGGCCGGGAAATGGCGGTAGGAGAAGTTGATGCTCCGGTAGGCCAGGGAGCCGTAAAGCGGCTTGTCGAACTTCTTGCCCCAGCGCGTCTGGCCCTTCTTCGTGTGGAAGTATTTCGCCATCTGCTCCCATTCGGACATGGTCTCGGGGCATCCCGGTTCCTTGCCGAACTTGGCCTTGTAGTCCTTCCGGGCCAGATCGGCGATGTCTTTCCGGATGACGAGGGCCAGGTGGTCGCCGTCGAGGAGGAAGAAGGTCAGCTTGCCCTGGTACCACTGCTGCGCGCGAAGGCCGGACTCGATTCCCGAGAAGTCGGGCTTGCCCTTCTTCGCGAAGGCGTCCAGCGGCTGAATCACCCCCGCACCCCAGGCGTCCGGGATGGAGTAGGGAAAATGGTTGAAGACGTCCCACTGGCCCGTCTTCGCCACCGCCTCGGCCATGATCTTGGACGGGATATCCGTGTAGCCGTACGGAATCGACTTGATCTTGACGCCGGTGAGCTTTGTCCATTGGCGGTCGTATTTGGGCTGGGCGTTTTTGAAGAGCGCGTTCTGAAGAACGGTCAAGGTCGGGTTCTTCAGATTGTGCTTCTTGATGTAGGCCTTGGCGCCGTTGATCGCCCGCTCCTCCACCGTCGCGCCCGGCAGCGTTTGCCCGAACGCCTGCGGAAGAGCGAGCCCGGCCGCAACGGCCAGGGCAATGATACCCAACAAAATTCGCTTCATCATGAACTCCTCCCTGGTAAGAAGGGCGGCTACTCCCCTTTCGCCTCCCGGAAGGCACTCCGCCTTCCGGGCAGGCCGATACACCGCCGCCCTGAAGAGACAATTCGAGTATGAAAAGCGGACACGCTGGAGAGAGGGACCGCCTTCGAAAATGCATGATGCGGGCCGAAGCCGCTCGAATCAGCCGGGGTGACTCCCCTCGGCACCCCGGAAATCTCCACATCCGCCCATTACGCCCGGGCCTTTTCCCCCGGCGGCGCCTGTTCCACCCGCATCCCGCTGTCCGGATCGAAGAAATGAATCCCCTCGGGCCGAAAGCTGAAACGGACGGCGTCGCCCGGCCGGAACTCGCGATCAGCGCTGACCTTCGCGACGAGCAGATCGTCCGACCCGCATGAGAAAAAAACCAGCGTCTCGTCCCCAAGAGGCTCGATCAGCTTCACCTCTCCCGAGGCGCCCTTCTCCCCGATGATCATATTCTCGGATCGCACCCCGAGGTTCACCCTTTTCCCGATCGCGGAAGAAGGCGTGAACTCCGGAGAAAGATCGGCCTCGAAATGATCCGCCACGATCCGGCGGGCGCCGCCGTCTTCCACCCGTCCGGAGATGATGTTCATCGTCGGCTGGCCGAAAAACGTGCCCACGAACTGATTCGCGGGCCGCCGGTAGATTTCCAGCGGGGTTCCGATCTGCTGGACGTGCCCGCTTTCCATCACCATGATCCGGTCGGCCATCGTCATCGCCTCGGCCTGATCGTTCCTCGTGAAGCCGCTTGAGCTCGGTGCGCATCTCGACCCGCAGCTTGGCGTCCAGGCTCGAGAGCGGCTCGTCCATCAAAAGCACTTCGGGCTCGGTCACAATCGTTCGGGCCAGCGCGATTCGCTGCGCCTCGCCGCCAGAGCACTGGGCGGGCTTTTTGGTGAGCAGGTGGGAGATCTTCATCGTATCGGCGACGCGGGAGACGCGGCTCTTCACGTCACTGCCCGAAACGTTATCCACCCGCAGCCCGAACGCGATATTCTCGAAGACCGTCATGTGAGGGAACAAGGCGAGGTCCTGAAACACCATCCCCAGACTGCGCTCGCCGGGGTCGAGATCGTTCACGATCCGATCGCCGATATGCAAGGTTCCGCTCGTGGGCTCCTCGAAGCCGGATATCATGTTCAGCGTCGTAGTCTTCCCACAGCCCGAAGGGCCGACCATCACCATGAATTCGCCGTCTTCGACCTGGAGGTCCACGCCCGCAACCGCGGTCACGTGCTGACCAAATTTCTTGACCAGCCCCTTCAGCGTGATGGAAGCCAAGACACTCCCCCCTCGGTTTTCTTCTCATTTACTGGAGAGGAATAAGCATATCGTTTTTTCCCGAATATGCAAAATATAAAAAGACTTGGATATCCGAATTAACGTGCCCCGGGTCCGAAAATAGCGCCATCCGCCGCCATCCCCCCGGCCCCGCCGCGGTTGATCCGGCCCGGCCGGGGGTGACGAAACCACCCATATTTGATAAATTTATGGTTCGGCTGCCCGAGCCCGGGCGGCCGCTTGTTTGAGACGCCAGATCGTCAAATTTCAGTGAGGAATCCGATGCCCGAAATCGAAGTCTATACCACCGACCCCTGCGGCTACTGCATCGCCGCCAAGAACCTTCTCAAAAAGCGGGGGCTCGAGTGGAAGGAACATCTCATCTTCGGCGGCACCCCGGAGTGGGACGCCATGATCGA